>JBFJKD010000012.1:0-19932 GCA_041635095.1 Porticoccaceae bacterium | reverse complement strand
TGCTACTGGAACGTATTCAGCTTAGAAAAGTTGGCATGGAGCGCCATATCGACCGCGACTATCTGAACACCCTCAACGATGCTTACACGCGGCTTTTTCACGTGTATGACAGCGCGCCGCTGTTGATTGTCAACGCCGCCGAAATTGATCTGGTCAACAATAGTGACGATTACCGCCAGCTGGTCAAATACTTGTTAAGTATCAAAAGTGGACGCCATTACTACAACCCCCACCCCAACCCGTGAGGCCGCGCCACCATGAAGAATGTGACACTAAATACCCTCGGCGGCCTCAAACAAGAAGGGCAAAAATTTCCGGTTATCACCGCTTACGACAGCGCTTTTGCGCGCCAGATTGAACTCGCAGGGATAGAAGTCATTCTGGTGGGCGATTCTCTGGGCAATGTAGTGCTCGGCTTCGACAGCACCGTACCGGTCACCATGGACGATATGCTGCACCACACCGCTGCCGTGCGCCGCGGTAACAGCAAATCCCTGATCATTGCCGACATGCCATTTATGGCCTACGCAACCCCCGAACAGTCTCTGGAAAACGCTGCATTACTTATGCAAGCCGGTGCCCACGTCATTAAAATGGAAGGTGGCGCCTGGCTCGAAGAAACCGTATTTATGCTCAGTGAACGGGGGATTCCGGTATGCAGCCATCTGGGGCTGACACCGCAATCGGTCAATAAACTCGGGGGATATCGGGTACAGGGTCGCGACGAACAGGCTGCGGAAGTAATGCGTCGCGATGCTTCCTTGCTGGAGGAAGCCGGTGCCGACCTGCTGGTACTTGAATGCGTTCCCAGTGAGCTGGCCAGAACCATCAGCTCAGAGTTGGCCATGCCGGTAATCGGAATTGGCGCAGGTCCGCACACGAATGCGCAGGTGCTGGTGCTCTACGATATGCTCGGTATTTCCCCGCGGGTCCCGCGCTTTACGAAAAACTTTCTCACCGAAGGCCGCGATATTCAAGGCGCGCTGCAGGCCTACGCGGACGCCGTGCGTAGTGGCGCGTTTCCGGAAGTTGAACATAGTTTCAAGTAATCGCACGCCAATTCGCACGCCAATTATTAAAGGTACACCTTTAATCCTGCGCACAAAATAAATTGTGTAAGGTCGCGATCAGTACTCTGACGTTAGGATCTTCGAGTCGGTAATAAATGGTTTGCGCTTCTCTGCGGGTCGCCACCAATCCGGCGTTGCGCAGGGTCGCCAGATGCTGGGACAACGCGGACTGGCTCAGCGGCACCCGCCGGTTCAGTTCGCTAACTGATGATTCCTGCTCGTGCAGCGAACACAGCACCATCAAGCGATGACTGTTAGCAAGCGCTTTCAGCAGGGTCTCTGCCTGCGCGGCGTGCTGCGCCAACTGGGACATATCCAGGCTGGCGCTGATCTTCCCGTCCTTTGTGGCGGCTCTCACGTTGCTTTTCACTCGTTTCCCCATACACCATACATTAAGGTAAGTCCGCAGCCCGACCACTTGCCTGGGTCTGAAATAGCACCATAGTCGCAGATTGCAAGCACAGGCGAAAATCATACCCCGCGTTTAAGCGCCAAGCCGATTAGCTTAATTATATATTGCTAAATTATAAAATGCTAATATAATATCGCAAACGAACCCTGAAGATCGATGGCAAACCCTATGCAGATTCAAAGCTTTTTTGACCAGTCCACTTCAACCTTCACCCATCTGGTGTGGGACAGCGCAACCGGCGACGCCGCTGTCATTGATCCGGTTCTGGATTTTGACTACAAGTCGGGATCCACCGGCACCGTATCTGCGGACGCCGTGATCGCGGCCCTGGACGCACACGGACTCAAGCTCCATTACATTTTCGAAACTCACGCGCACGCCGATCATGTTAGTGCCGCGCCCTACCTTAAAGCCCAACGCGGTGGGAAAGTTGTGATTGGGCGACATATCACCACCGTACAGGCGGTCTTCAAAAAAGTCTTTAACCTCGACGACCTGACGCCCGATGGTGGCCAGTTTGACCTGCTGGTCGACGAGGGCGATGAATTAAAACTTGGCAACCTGATCATACGGGTGATGAACACTCCCGGCCACACGCCCGCCTGCGTTTCCTACCAGGTTGGCGACGCCGTATTTATCGGCGACACCCTGTTCTCCCCCGCTGCCGGCAGCGCCCGCGCGGATTTTCCGGGTGGCGACGCGCACGCCCTGTACCAGTCAGTGACGCGCTTATTGTCGTTGCCCGAAGACACACGCCTGTTTCTGTGTCACGACTATCCCGCGCCCGGCGTGGCGCCAGTGGCGTGCACCACGGTGGCCGAACAAAAGCACAACAACATCCACTTCCAGGGACAGGAGATAGACTACATCAAAATGCGCACCGCACGGGATGCGACGCTGGAAATGCCAATGCTGATATTGCCATCTATCCAGATCAACATTCGTGCCGGTGCATTTCCCGCGCCGGAAAATAACGGCGTGTCCTACCTCAAATTACCACTCAACCAGTTTCAGGAGGCGTAATGCACCACTTTATTTTAGCCGCCATTGGCGGCGCCATGATCGGCACGGCAGCCGTAGTTATGATGGGTTTAAATGGCCGCATCGCCGGTATCAGCGGGATACTTTCCGGCGTGTTCACTCAGCCCGTCAGCGACAGACTGTGGCGCGTGCTGTTCATTGTCGGCCTGGTGGTCGGCGGCGCGTTACCGAGTCTGTTGTTCAATCTGCGCGCACCACCCATGCCCGATGCGACCATCGGTCTGGTCATTGCCGGCGGACTATTAGTCGGTATCGGCACCGGCCTCGGCAGTGGCTGTACCAGCGGCCACGGTATTTGCGGAATGGCGCGACTCTCTAAACGCTCCATTGTTGCGACCGTAATTTTCATGTCCACCGGGGTTGTCGCGGTGTACATCCTGCGCCATCTGATTGGAGGTTAAACCCATGGGAAAATTATTTGCGGCATTACTTTCCGGCCTGATTTTTGGCGCGGGCCTGGCAATTTCCGGCATGACCAATACATTTCGTGTGCAGGGATTTCTGGATATTGCGGGCGCATGGGACCCGACATTGGCGTTCGTTATGGGTGGCGGGCTAGTGGTCACTTTCATCGGCTACAAACTGGTTTTGCGGCAACCCGCACCCTTGTTTGACGACAGTTTTTCCATACCGACGCGAACCGATATCGATAAGCCACTGTGGATCGGCGCGGCTTTGTTTGGTATCGGCTGGGGACTGGTGGGATATTGCCCAGGGCCGGCCGTGGCCGGACTTAGCTATGCTTACACCCCGACATTGATCTTCGTGCCCACCATGGTAGTTGGCCTGCTGCTCGCAAGGCCACTCAGCAAGATGGTGTAGCCTGATGGTGTAGCCTATAGTGACCTGAATGCGTTATCCGCCGAGGGTCACCGGGTCGAGCCAGCTCCGCTAAACTCGAGCCATACCGGCTCGGATTTAGCGGATCACTGCGCCCTGAACGACCACGCCGGACGCAATTCTCGCTTCGCATCTCACCAACCACACCCACAGAAAACCCCTCGGCAACGGCTCGCGTTTTCGTCTAAATGGCTGTTTTAAGCCGGTCCAGGCGACGCCAAATGTTGATTGCGTTCCGGTTTTATAAAGATTTATGATAGTTGCGTCGGTTTCTGCCCATGGCTAGATCGCGGGTTAGTCGCTCGAGTGCCGACAGGATGAGTGACAAGCATCAATATAATGAGGTCGATATGTCAGATCAACGAGTATCAGGAACGGTTAAGTGGTTTAACGATAGCAAGGGTTTTGGTTTCATCGAACAGGAAGGCGGCGCGGATGTATTTGTCCACTACAGCGCCATTCAGGGAGACGGATTCAAATCGTTGCGCGAAGGTCAAAAAGTTACTATGGAAGTAACTCAGGGCCAAAAGGGCCCACAGGCTGAAAAAGTCCTTCCCGAATAATCGGATTTACGCCTGCATTTGACGTCCTGCGCTTCACTAGCTAGCTGCGCTGCGGAATCAACCAACCGGAGCTCGTACAGACTCCGGTTGGCGACGTTGCACAGCCGTTAACGCCAGGGGCTGAAATCCGGCGCGCGTTTTTCCAGAAATGCGTTGGCGCCCTCCTGCTGCTCACCCGTATCAAAGTAATTCGGTGCGTGGGTAGAGATCATTTTTTTCATGGTCTGATCCATTAAATGACCAACGTTATCGCGAAACGTCTGTTTGATCAGGCGCAAGCAGGTGGGACTGAGCGCCAGCATTTCCTGTGCCCACTTATTGACCTCCGCATCCAGTTGCTCGTAGGGGACTACCGCGTTGACCAGCCCCCAGTCGAGCATTTCCCTGGCACTGTATTTGCGCAGGACCATCCACATTTCCCGGGCGCGTTTGTGGCCAACCACATTGGCCAGATAGCCGACGATATAACCGCTGGCGGGCGATCCCACACGCGGACCGTTCTGACCAAAAATTGCGTGCTCGGCAGCGATCGTTAAATCGCAGAAATAAGCGAGATGATTGCCGCCACCAATACTGTAGCCATTGACCCGGGCGATCACCGGCTTGGGACATTCCAGAATCATTTGATTAAGGGGAAAATCCAGCCCTTCGAGACCGCCATCCGCTTCCCACTTAACATCGCCACCGACACAGAATGCCCGCTCGCCGACCCCGGTAATCACCAAGACACCGACGTCCCGGTCTGCGCTGGCATTTTTAACCGCGTCGACCATTTCGCCAATGGTGTCGCCGGTAAAGGCATTGAGAGACTTGGGGCGGTTAATGGTGATGGTGGCAATATGATCTTTGACGGTATACAGAATATCCTGATAATCGGCCATGGGAATGCTCCGGTGTGATTAGCCTGATGGAGATTAACACGCCACCCCACCCGGCCTGGGTTCCGAGTGTTTCGGAGAGTTGGCCAGAGAAGCGGACGTCGCACTGGTTTGCAAATTAAACTGCGATTTCCGTCGAACACGCCCGGCGGGCGCTACTAACGAGTCGGCAAGGATACCAGATAGAAACTCAGAAAGCTGGCAATCCTCCTGCCCGTTTGTTAAATTTCCGCCCCTTGGTCGCCGCTTGAGGTCAACCATGCGCCGTCTTTGTCGTTCGGCGCCCGCAGCAGGTAGGGCCCGTATGGGCAGTCGCAGCAGGTGACCCAAATTTGCTGGTGCGCAGCGCTGGTTAATGCGCCAATCGAGCCGTTCGCAACGCAGAGTAGAATAACCTTATGAGTCGTTTGCAATCCAGAATTAACCCCCGATCACCCGTGTTTGAGAACAACGCCTCCCACTACGGCGCGATGCTCGACCAGCTCAGGACACGCCTGCGAGAAGCCGCCGGGGGGATTCGAGAAACCCATATAGAACGCCATCGCGCACGCGGCAAATTATTACCCCGCGAACGTATTGATCGCCTGCTTGACCCCCACACGCCGTTTCTGGAATTGTCTCCGCTGGCCGCGTATGGACAGTACGAAAATGAAGTGCCCGGGGCTGGAATCGTCACAGGCATTGGCCATATTTGCGGTGTGCCGTGCGTATTGATCGCCAACGACGCCACCGTAAAAGGCGGCTCGTTCTTCCACGAAACCGTGAAAAAACATGTGCGCGCCCAGGAAATCGCCGAGCAAAACCGCATGCCCTGTGTCTATCTCGTGGATTGTGGTGGCGCCTATCTGCCCGAGCAGGATCGCGTCTTTCCCGACAAGGAACATTTTGGCAATACCTTTTACCGCCAATGCCGCATGTCGGCGCAGGGCCTGCCACAAATTTCCGCAGTATTTGGGGGCTGTACCGCCGGCGGAGCCTATATTCCTGCACTTTCAGACGAAACCATTATGGTGCGCGGCAACGCGCGTATCCACCTCGGCGGGCCGTCCATTGTCAAAGTGGCGATTAACGAAGAAATAGACGGGGAAAGTCTGGGTGGCGCCGAGATGCACAGCAAAATATCAGGTGTCAGCGATTATCTGGCGGAAGATGAAGACGAAGCCCTGGCGCGTATACGCGAAATTTTTGCCAAACTGAATTGGCCGCAACAATGCCATGCGCAGGTACAGCCGGTACAACCCCCTGCGTACAGCCCGGAAGAAATTCCCGGTATTGTCAGCGCCGACCCAAAAATTCCCTATGACGTACGAGAAATTATCGCGCGCATGGTGGACGGCAGTGACTTTCACGAATTCAAACCCCTGTACGGCGACACCCTGATCTGCGGCACCGCCCATATGCATGGCTACCCGGTGGGCATACTGGGCAACAACGGCGCGCTGTTTTCCGAATCGTCTTTGAAAGGCGCGCACTTTATCGAACTGTGTAATCAACGCAACACACCCTTATTGTTTTTACACAACATCACCGGCTTTATGGTTGGTCGCGAAGCAGAGCGCGGCGGCATCGCCAAAAACAGTGCGAAGATGGTCTACGCCCAGGCCAACTGTCGCGTGCCAAAATTTTCGGTCATTGTCGGCGGCTCTTACGGCGCGGGCAATTACGGTATGGCCGGGCGTGGCTTCTGGCCGCATTTTTTATTCGCCTGGCCAAGCGCCAGGTGTGCCACCATGAGCGCGGACATCGCCAGCAATGTGATGCTGGAGCTGCGTCGCAGCAGTATCAAGCAGGGCGACGCCGACCCGGCGCAACTGCAAAAAATTGAAGCGGCAGTACGCGCGCAATATGGCGAACAAAGCGATCCGTACTACGCCACATCCCGACTCTGGGACGACGGCATCATCGAACCCGCCGATACCCGCGATGTGATCGGCCTGTGTCTGGCTCTGACCGCATTACAACCTCCCGCAACGGGATTATCCCCCGTTTATCGGATGTAAACTCCTATGCAATTTAGCACCCTTGACCTGCGCGTCGATCCCCAGGGCATCGCCTACCTGACCATCAATCGCCCTGAAATGCATAACGCCATGAACGCGGATGTCATCGACGAGCTGACAACCGCGACCGATCAATTTTACGCCGACGAAAATATCCGGGCGGTGGTATTGACGGGAGCCGGAGACAAGAGTTTTTGCGCGGGTGGGGATCTGAACTGGATGCAACAGACGCTGCAATTGTCGCGCGCCGAGCGTATGCTGGAAAGCGCCAAACTCGCCACCCTGTTCGCGCGTCTCGATCGCTTGCCCAAACCGCTGATCGGACGCATTAACGGCCAGGCGTTTGGCGGCGGCGTGGGTTTGATCTCCGTGTGCGACATTGCCATCGGCGTAGATAACGCGCTGTTCGGTCTCACAGAAGTGCGGCTGGGTTTATTGCCAGCTAATATTGCACCCTATGTCGTGGCACGCATCGGTCGCAACAATGCGCGACGGGTATTACTTAACTGCCATTTTTTTAAAGGCCCAGAAGCGGTACAACTTGGGTTACTGCATAAATCCGTGAGCGCCGCTGAATTGGACAATGCCGTGGAAGCCGAAATAAAAAAACTGATGCACTGCTCTCCCGTTGGCGTCGCAGCCACAAAAAGACTGATCAATTATGTCGACACCCACGGCCTCGAAGAAAATATGCAATACACTGCGCAGGCCCTGGCAGATGCCTGGGAAACGGCAGATGCCAAGCAAGGCATCGCCTGTTTTCTGGAAAAAACCAAACCCAGCTGGGTAGGCGACCGCGCCAATGATTAAATCGATTAAATCTTTACTTATCGCCAATCGCGGCGAAATCGCGGTACGTATTATTCGCACCTGTCGCAAGCTGGGGATACGCACGGTCGCGGTGTATTCCGAGGCAGATCGCCATGCGCTGCACGCTGCTCTCGCAGATGCTGCCGTGTGTATTGGCCCCGCCACCAGCGCCGCATCCTACCTCAATGCAGAGGCAATAATTGCCGCTGCCAGGCGCACGCAGGTGGACGCCATCCACCCCGGTTATGGGTTCCTCTCGGAAAGCGACGAGCTGACCAAATTGTGCGCGCAGGAAGGCATTATTTTTGTCGGCCCGGCGCGCGCAGCAATTCGCGTGATGGGCTCGAAAATCGAATCCAAAGCCCTGGCGGAAAACATCGGTGTGCCGGTTATTCCCGGCTACCACGGCAGTGATCAGAGTGACGCCGCACTGCAACGCGCAGCCGAGGAGGTTGGTTACCCGTTGATGATAAAAGCCAGCGCCGGCGGTGGCGGCAAAGGCATGCGCCAAGTCGCAGCGGCGAGCGATTTTATACAGGCTCTGGCGGCAGCGCGGGAAGAGGCACAAGCTGGCTTTGGCAACGATCAAATTCTACTGGAAAAATTGATTACCCAGCCGCGCCATATCGAGGTACAACTGGCGGGGGATAAGCAGGGTCAACTGGTACACCTGTTTGAACGGGAATGTTCTATTCAACGCAATCATCAAAAAATTATTGAAGAAGCGCCGGCCGCTTTTATTAACGACACACAGCGTACCGCCTTATTCAAGTATGCGCTGGCCCTCGGTCAGGCAATCCATTACGACTCAGTCGGTACGGTGGAATTTATACTCGATCAGCAAAGCGGCGAAATTTATTTTCTGGAAATGAACACCCGTCTGCAGGTGGAACATCCGGTCACTGAACAAATTACCGGTATTGATCTGGTGGAATGGCAAATTCGCAGCGCGGCAGGCCAACCCCTGGCTCTGTCCCAGAGCGAGATCACCCAACAGGGCTGGGCCATCGAAGCGCGCATCAATGCGGAAGACCCCGCCAATAATTTTTTTCCGGAAACAGGAACACTCGTTATTTACGCGGAACCAGAAGAGGCAGACATCAGGATCGACAGCGGTGTGCAGCGGGGTACTGTCATCACGCCATTCTATGATTCCCTGCTGGCCAAGCTGATCGCCACCGGTAGCGATCGGCAACAGGCACGAAGCAAACTTCAGGCCGCGCTCAATGCGTACACCCTCGCCGGTGTGGGTACCAACCTGATGTTGTTAAGAGATATTTTTTCTCGAGACAGCTTCGTTAACGCACCATTAACCACCCGTTTTTTAAGCGAACAGTTTCCCGAGGGCTGGACGCCACCCGACACCACGACACAATTGTGCCAACTCGCCGCGGTGGCCTGGATAATGTTACTGGAACGGGAGCGCGGTAATGCGCATGGCCACGCCAACCCCTGGCTGACCCTCGGGGGGTTTCGCATTTCGACGCGCGCCGGGGTATGCGCAGCGACCAGAGTACTGCTGCGTCACTCGGATCAGACCGTGACAACAGTGCAGTTATTGGGCAACACGGGGCGTTATCGCATTCGCGCACCAGTGGGAGAAATTGACGCTACCGCGCACTGGACTGGCGCGCAACAGTTGCGGATCGAGCTCGACGGAACAACTCGGCAACTCGATGTGGCGACTGCAGATGGCCAACTCGTGGTGCACTGCGACGGCGAGGCACGCAGTTTTCGACCGACCAGTGACCAGCAGTTGGCCATGCAGCGGGAACACGCCGCAGGGTCCGGAGATGACCGCATCGCGGCAACCCTCCCGGGGCGCATCGTCGAAATTCGCACCCAGCCAGGTGCGATAGTTAACCAGGGCGACATACTGGTGGTGCTCGACTCCATGAAACTGCTGCACGATCTGCGTGCACAGGTCGCAGGCACGGTGCGCGATATTTTTTACGGGGTGGGCGACAATGTCGAAAGCGGCGTAGTCCTGCTGGATATAGAAATGCCGCCCTGTGAGGATGCCGCAGGTAACAAGGATATGTGAAGCGAGCGAAAATTTTTCCCGCAATTAAACTGAACAAAGCTAGAGGGACATTATGAATCAACTGTATTTTTCCGCCGAACAAAATATGTTGCGCGACCAGATTCGCCGTTTTGTGGAACAGGAAATTGTGCCGCATGCCGAACCCTGGGAAGAACAGGGATTCGTACCGCGCGAGGTATTGCGCAAGATGGGGGAGCTGGGTTTTCTCGGCATTCGCTACGATGAAGAATACGGCGGCAGTAATATGAATACCCTGAGCAGCGCCATTCTCGCCGAGGAACTGGGGCGCTCCACCTTCGGCGGCTTCGCGGTAACCGTGATGGTGCATACCGATATGGCGTCGCCGCACCTGCAAAATTTTGGCAGCAAGGCACAAAAAGACCGCTACATGCCAGATTTGATCAGCGGCAAAAAAATCTGCGCAGTCGCGGTCACTGAACCGGGCGCCGGATCCGACGTCGCTGCCATCCGCACCACGGCAGTCGCCGATGGCGATGACTATATACTCAATGGCAGCAAATTCTTTATCACCAATGGTGTCAAGGGCGACGTTTATTTTGTCGCGGCAAAAACTGACACAACGGTAAAAGGTTCCCGGGGCATTAGCATTTTTATCGTAGACAAAGGAACCCCCGGCTTTACCGTCGGTCGTGCCCTGAAGAAACAAGGCTGGTTGTGTTCCGATACCGCCGAACTGATTTTTGATAACTGCCGGGTTCCCAGGGAAAACATCCTCGGGGAGTTAAACAAGGGCTTTTACTCAATTATGCGCAACTTTCAAAACGAGCGCACCGTGCTGGGCGCGCAGGCCATCGGGGAAGCGGAAAAAGCGCTGGAGCTAACGCTGCGTTATGTGCAGGAACGCACGGCCTTCGGGGCCCCCCTGTGGGACAAGCAGGTGATTCGCCAGCGTCTGGCCATGTTGCAAGCCAAGGTCGCGGCCGGCAAACAACTGGTGTACCACGCCGCGTGGCTGGACGCCAACGGCCAGGAGTGCGTCAAGGAAGTGTCGATGGTAAAGGCGTATTGTTGCGAGCTGGTCAACGAAGTTATGTATACCTGCCTGCAATTTCACGGCGGCTCGGGCTATCTGCGCGAAACACCTGTTGAGCGCATGAGCCGCGACGCGCGCGTGCAAAGTATTGGCGGTGGTGCCACCGAAGTGATGCTTGAGGAAATTGCCAAACGCTCACTCATCGCCTGACAGCTCCGGCCGCAACTGTGTAGCTATTGGCTTCTGCACAGTTGCCGAGTGGAACCTGTTGCCGTAGTCTGGAGGCAAGCTTTACTTTACGGACTTTTTGTTAATCCGCCGCCACAGGCAGCCCCATGAAACGGCTTTTGAAACGCTATCACCCGCCCGGCACTCCCCCCGGCACCTTACTACCGCCCCGCAGCGGCGCCGCGAGCGCCTTGATCAACGTCACGGTATTTAACCCGCAGGACTTTGACGAGCACGACTTCGATGAACTCCAGTTCATGGACAAATACTCCGCGCAAGAAAGCTCCGCAAACGCTAAAAACGTCGAGCTAAAACCCACACATCCGGGCAAGTTTGTGTCCCATTCACCGCCAACTGATACCACCTGGATACATATTCAGGGCGCCCCGTCCGCCGAGTTCTTAAATTTTCTGGGGGCACAATTCAACCTGCACCCACTCGCTCTGGAGGATGTTCAAAACACCGGGCAGCGACCCAAATTTGACACCTACGACCATCATCACTTTATCGTAGCCGCGCTGCCAACAGTGGTGGATGATCAGGTACAAACCGCCCAGATTAGTATTTTCCTCAGCGACAACGTCGTTATTACACTCGCCAGTTGCGACCATGATCCGTTCGCGACGATTCGTCGCCGCCTGCGCAGTGGGGGCAATAACCTGCGCTCCCGCCACGGGGACTATCTGCTGTACACACTACTCGACCTGGTGATCGACGAAGGTTTTCCGGTATTGGCCATTCTCGCCCAACAACTTGATGACCTGGAGGAATTGGTTTTGACTGGCCCGTCGCAGACAGCGGTGCAACGCATCCACGAAGTCAAGCGTGAACTACTGGTGCTGCGGCGCATGTTGTGGCCGCAACGGGAAGTGGTAAATGCGTTGTTGCGCGAAGAAACGCGCTTTATCAGCGCCCACACGCGCACCTATCTGCGCGACTGTTATGATCACTGCGTGCAGGTCATGGATTTAATGGAAAACTATCGGGATATGGCTTCCAATGTCATGGATATTTATCTGACCAGCATCAGCTATAAAATGAACGAAGTGATGCGCACCCTGACGGTAATCGCTACCATATTTATGCCGCTGACATTTTTAGCGGGCCTGTATGGTATGAATTTCGGCAACGGCAATCACGCGGCCAGTCCGTTAGCCATGCCCGAATTAAACTGGTATTACGGTTATCCCCTGATACTTGCGCTGATGGCGCTGGTCGCACTGGCGATGATTTTTTACTTCAAAATAAAAAGGTGGTTTTAATAACAACCCGTGCGCGGGATCCACACTGGCTCACAGATAAGGCGAGAATAGCCAGCACAGCGCATCCCGGGTTCTGACCAACAGCGAGCGACTATCCATTTCATCCAGCGTGACAGGCCGCGCCGCAGATAACAGCTCATCAAAGTGTCGACCCATTGCCTGTGCGAAACCCGGATCGTAAATTTCCACGCCCAGCTCGTAATTCAGTCGCAAACTACGCGGATCGATATTGGCAGAACCCATCAACGCGTAACTGTCGTCTATCAACAACAGTTTCGAATGGGAAAAAATGCCTTGCTGATAAAACACCTTCACATTGTAAAACAGTAATTCCCAAAGCATATTACGGGTCGCCCAGTGCACCGGGCGCAAGTTACTGTTGTGCGGCAACACGATTTCCACCGACACGCCGCGCAGGGCGGCGCTCTGCAGACAGGCGATCAGTTCCCGTGGCGGCAAAAAATATGGCGTCATAACACGAATCCGCCGGCGCGCTGCGGTTACCGCCGCCTGCAACACCAATGCGAGTTGGTCGAGATTTTCGTCGGGACCATCGGCGATCACCCGGCACTGACCGGAACCGACTGGCAGATGCGTTGCCATCGGCATATCCAGTTTGCGTCCGGTGGCGTATTGCCAGCTGTCGCCAAACACCTCTATTAACTGTTCGACGATTGGCCCACGCAACTGAAAATGGATGTCCCGTACGCCCGTGCCACGCACGCTGCCCGGACTCTCGACCAGATGGCGATCACCAATATTCATGCCGCCGGTAAACGCCACAATCCCATCCACTATCAGTATTTTGCGATGATTGCGCAAATTGACATTCAGGGTTGGGGGTATCAATGTGGGCGGATTGAAGCGCACACAGGTAATATCGCGACGCGCAAGCAGGCTGCTAACCCGGGGCCAGGCGTACTTCTCGCCCATACCGTCGACCATCACATGTACCGCAACGCCGCGCGCCGCCGCCCCTGCCAGCGCATCGACAAACTGGGTCCCGGAGCCGTCGGTATCGAAGATATACGTCATCAGACATACCGACCGCTGCGCTTGCTCAATGGCCGCCAGCATCGCCGGATACGCTTGCTGACCGTTGTACAGAGGCTCTATCAGATTGCCCGCAACTAATGGTCGACCGGTAATTGTCTGTGCAGCGCGCATCAATCCCGCGAGATGGGTAGATGGGTCGGCAGCGCTATGCCCGGACGTTGCGCCCCGCTGACCACCTCGTTCAAACTCCACGAAACGACGCGCGCGCGGCACGCCCCGCATCTTGCGAGCACGATGCTCGACGCGGTTCACCCCGAGCAGGTAATACAATACCGGGCCCACCAGCGGAAACAGCAGGCACAGGCCAATCCAGCCAAATGCGGCACGGGAATCGCGCTTATAAAGTAACGCGTGCCAGGCCGTGGCAGGCGCGATGATGCCGTGCACCACCGTCAGCAGCAATCCCCAGCTAAGCATATGCGCGTCTAGCGCTCAATGGTGTAGAACACATCGACGCCGGTGCGATCCCCCGTTTCGGTCTGCACTTGCAGGGACTTATTGATCATATATTGAATCTGCACGACAGTACTGGCGCTGAATAACCCCGCTACGTAGCGTAAATACAACTTGGGCGACAGGTAGCGACCCATCACCAGCGCGGTATCCTGTAACCCCTTTTGCGAATCGACGCGAATTTCATCGAGTCCCACGTTGGCGCCGATACGTTTTGCAATATCTTCCCCTTTGGACAGCCCCATACTCTGCACCGCGGATAGTAGTTGATTACTCTCCCCGGCGGAGGTCCCACGCGCGGGTCGACCAAACAATAAATAGGACAATGTATCCGCTTCGCCCATAGCGGGCCGGGAGTACACCGAAAGCAGGGGATCCTGCAGAGTACCGCTCACCCGAACCCCCGCCACCACATCATCCACGGTACGGGTCGCGTTGACATCAAGCCCCGGATCATCAAGCAAGCTGTCGGCAAATACCAGACGCCCGCGGGCGATACTCAAATCCTGCCCATACGCCTGGTACACACCGTCCACCACCCGCAACTCGCCACGGGCGGTGGTGAGCTTGCCCGGTGCGTCGATGACGCGAATATCCCCGGCCAGTTTTCCACGCAGGCCAAACCCGTCGAAACGGATACGATCTCCCAGCGTGACCCGCACATCGGTGTGCGTTTGCCAGCGCTCTGCGACGCCTGCGGAGGGATTGGCAGTGCTCACAATCTCCACATCCCGCGACGGCGCGATACTACCTTCCGGAATCTGGCGCGGTGCGATACGTGCCATGGGTACATGTACCTCACCATCGATACGCAGCACCCGGTCCCGCGCGCTGACCTTGAGGTGTGGGGACACCAACACGCGTACCTGCGGCACATCCACTGCCTCGACATTTTCCCCGCTGATCACCAGATCGGTCGGCCAGCCCTGTGCACGATCCAGCAACGTCTGGCCCTCCATCCGTAAAATTCCCTCCCCGGAACGCAGTTCTGCATCGAGTAGCAACTCATTGGTTTCATTGCCACTGACTTTAATCCTCGCGCCTTTGATATCCAGGCCGAGGGCGGGAATTCCAGCGGCACCATCGGTCAACTCGGCGACACCATTAAACAGGGGCCTCGCCACGGTGCCGGTGATAGCTAGTTGCGCCTGTAACCGACCGGAAATAATATCCAGATCCGGGACTAACCCGTCAAAACGCCCCAGGGTGGTAGCCTGCGCGTGCAAATCGGCAACAACAGCTTGATCGGAAATAATTGCGGAGGGCGACCAACCCGGTAATAGCACGGTGGCGTCGATGCGGCCATCCGTTTGCAAAGGGATATGCATGGCGCCGTTTAACCCCTCCGCATCGACGTAGATTTCCAGTTGGCTGGCATCGAAGACAACGTCCGCAACATTGGCGGACTCCGCAAAGCGTACAGCACCGCTTGAGGTATCCGCCTGCGCCTCCAGCAGGGTCGCACCGCTCGCAGTATCGTAGCTGCCACTGGCACGCACCGCTACGGTCCCGGTTATTGCAGAAGGTCGCAGCTCGGTATTCCCAGGGACACCGATACGCAGGGCATCCAGGGACAAACCTTGCCCGGACAGATTACCTGACCAAACGCTATCCCGTTGTTGCGCCTGAGCGCACAGTTGCGCGTCCCGTTGGCGCCAGCACCAGGCGCCGAGAGACGACTTACCCGCGCCGAGCAGGAACCCGCCCGGTTCCGCCAGACCCCAGTCGCCGAGGATGTCGCCCGAGATGTCTGCCCGCAACAGTTGACCCCGCCACTCCCGTGCCTTGCCCAGACCCGCGCTAATCGCCATGGCAATCCGATGCCCACTGCCGCTGCCATCGATGGTGACGGTATGGGCTTCGATGGTCCCCTTCGCCTCCAATGCCAGCGCCTCCATAGAGCCTCCGGGGAGTGTCAAGTCCCGGGTTACCAACCCCAGATCTACCGCCCCCCCGGGCGCGAAGTCGAGATCCGCGCGACTCTCGAGCTGTGTTACTCGGTAGCCATTTAACTGAATATCGAGTGCGTTGAGGGCGTACACCAGGTGGGGAGATTGGCGCAGGCCGGTAACCGACCCCCGCCCGTCCGCCTGCCCGCTGCTTCCAGGCCATAGCGCCGCAAGATCCTCTGCCCGAAGTGCCCACGCCAGATCCCACTGCTCCCCAACCGCACCGTCCACCGTGAGTAATGCCGAACCCGAGGCAAGCCGCAATTGGTCGAACACAAAACTTGAACCATTCTGCTCGACGGTGCCGCTGAGATTTAACGGGTAGCCCCGCAAGATCCCATCCATGTGCCTGACATGCATTCGATTGCGCAGCACATCGCCACTCAGGCCGCCGCTCAGCCCTGCATTGATATCTATTTTTCCCGGCCACTGGGCAAACACCGAACCCGGATCGATAGCGCTGCCGGACAGATCAAACTTCCAGCTCAGCGCCGGCGTCCAACCCAGATGTCCAGTGCCAGTCAGCACGCCCCTCAGTGCCGCCAGGGAAAAATTGCCTATGGACAGCTGGTTGCTATCGCCTGTGCCCTGCAATGTCAGCGCGCCCTCAGGCCATTCACCCTGTTGCACAAGCGCGGAGACCGTCAACCGGTAATCAGACAGGGTTCCGGCCACCGTAAACTGTCCTTCGGCACTTCTCAGCGGCAGTGCGCCAGGTATTGGCCAGGTCAAATCACGCCAATCGCCACGTCCGTTAACGGTCATGCTGTCCATACCGCTATTTCCCGTGTCACCGCTGACGTTAGCCGTTACCTGTAGTTCGCCACCGGACGTGGTGTTTGCCATCCTTAGCTCCACCGAGGTGGCGGCACCTTTCTGCCATTGCACATGCAACCGATTGTTCAGCTCGCCCAGGTCCGGTACATGGGTAATCAGGTCAGCGTGGACACCGGCCTGAGTCAGGGAACCGCTTGCCCGTATCGCGCCACTCAGCGTCAGCGCGGGCCAGGCGGAATGAAGTTGATGCGGATTCAAGCCCTGTAATTCCGATCGTACCTGCCACCGAGCAGCCTCGAGTACGTCCTCTACGGTGCCGTGTATGGTCGCGCCACGTTTACCGCCTGAATCGTCAACAGCGCCAATAACCAGCTGGTGCTGAAAACTTAATGCCCGCAGGGTCCCCGTCAGCTTCGCCGTGCCCTGTAGAGCGGTACCTCCGTCGCCGCCCCGATCCGCCCGCTGCCAGTTGATCTCCAGATCGAACGGATAATCGTCTCCGAACAGCGCCTGGCCTGACGCACTAGCGACCAGGTCGGCACTTTCCACGGCCAGCCGCACTAGGCGCAGTTCCTGGCGTTCGCCCAGCATATCCAGCTCTACCCGCTCGATGATCGGCAGTTGCGTCTGCGGCAGCCTTACCCGCGTAATTTCCACCCTGCCGATCTCCAGGGCCATTGGCAAAGTCAATTCCGGCATTTTGCGAGCTGTGGTTTCGACAGGTAATGATGTCGCCACGGCATCTGTTTCCGCCAGCACCAGCGACACCCCGTCAGCTTTAACCATCGATACCGCCACTACCCCGGACAGCAAACGATGGGGTTGCCAGTCCACCTCCAACTGCGCCACGTCCAGGGTTAGCTGATCGGAACGATAACTTAACCCGCCCAAAGACAGTGGCCCCACCAGGCGGCCGCTAACACTCGCCACCTGTATTTGCCCAGGCAGTACACCGCTTGCAGCGCGCACCACCCAGCGCAAACCGGAATCAGACATCAGGAAAAAAAGCAGCGCCGCAAAAATTATCGCCAGCGCTGCGATTATGCGCCGTAGGGTTGTCACAGATCCGGCCCTATTACCACATGTAACTGAATGCCGCCCTCGTCGTCATCCCCCAGGGGGTGGGCGATATCCACCCGGATCGGCCCCACCGGGGAGCGATAACGCACGCCGAGGCCAACGCTCTTTTTCAGTGATTCCCCCATATCGTTAAACGCATTGCCCGCGTCCACAAATACTGCCGCGCCCCAGTTTCCCCGCAAGCGGCGTTCGTATTCCGCACTGCCCACCACCAGATATTTTCCCCCGATTACTTCACCCAGCGCATTTTTTGGCCCGAGAGCTTCAAATTCATAGCCGCGCACACTTTGATCGCCACCGGCAAAAAACCGCTTCGAACCGGGCAGATCGTCGACCGCCGCCAGGGCCGTGATACCCAATTCACCGCGCACTAAAATACGGCTGCGAGGGCTAAGGGTTTTTATCCATTTGCCCGCGCCACGGGCCTGTAAAAATGTTGCGTCGGAACCCAGGGATTCCTCCGCACCCAACAGATCGAACCCGAGGCGCCAACCCCGGGTGGGGAACAACCGGTCGTCGGTGTCGATACGGCTCCAGTTCGCTGCCGGGTAGAGCAACGTGGAGCGGCCATCCTCATCGCCCACCTGAAAATCTTCCGCCTCAAAATTTACGCTCACGCTTTCCAGCCAACCACTGCGCATCAGCGTGCGTTTGGCGCTGGTTTTTATAATACGACTATCGCGACTGTCCGTGGATTCATCGACAAAACTTGTCCCCAAAGCGAGTCTTTCAGCGACAGGATCCGCCAACGGGATCAGGTATTGAATGCTTGCCACACTGCTTTTGGTGGAAAGTTTAAGATCGCTATCCAACAGATGCCCGTCGGGGTTGACTCGGCGCGCGTAGCCAAAACTCGCGCGCGGGCCGGTGTCAGTGCCAAAGCCCGCGCCAAATCGATAGCGATGCTGTTTATTCGCCGTCAACTCCACGCGTATGGGAATGCTTAAAGCCTGTGCGTCCTGTCGGTTGGCACTGACCGAAACCCCGGAGAAATACTGACTGTCATTAAAGCGGTTTTGTAGATCGAGCAACGCCCGTCGCCGAAACATCTGTCCAGGTTCGATAGTCACAAAACCCATCAAAAAATCGTCGCGGAACACAGCCTCTGGTGTCTGCACGAATTCGACAGGCCCGAACTTGTACTGCGACCCGGTATCCATGTGCAGCACTACCGCCACGGTATAGGTCGCCAGATTAACCGTCACCGCGCGGCGCGTGAATTGCGCATCCAGATAACCGTTGCGCGCTGCGGCTCGCAACAACTCCTGCTTGGCCTTCTCATAGGGCTGGTGCAGAAATACCTGGCCCTTGCGTACGGGGAAATTGTCCACCAGATCGGTGAATACTGCCGCGCCTGCACCCGTGAGCCGGACGTCCACATCCGCCACCGTGATCTCGGGTCCCGGAATAACATGGTAACTTGCGCTGAGTTTGTCTTCGCCCTCGACCAGTTCCCCGCTGACCTGCGCGCGATAGTAGCCAAACGGCTGCAGGGCGTCCTTGATCTGCTGAGGTGCCACTACATGTAACTTGCGTACCCGGCTGGATTTCAGTTTTTCACCATCTTTTTCCCGGGCGATATCCAGCAAAGTCATCACGTTGGTCAGTACCGGCCCGTCGACCCCGGTAACGACAACCGACAATTCCACCGCGTAAACTCGCGTACTGGCCACGCAGAGAACAAACGTAAAACCGAGCACAAGCCCGGTCAACAAACGGGTGTCAACTAGCCCAGAGGGACCAAAAATTCGTAAAAAACAGCTGGCACCGGGCAACAAAAATATCTCCAATGGCAAATTCTGGGGCCGGTAGTCAGGCCCCTCGCGGCTTTTACGACGGGGGTGAATACGCCAGCATCACCTATTGATTGCGGGGGTGATTGCGGGAGCCATTTCAACAACAAAACCAGTGGCCAAGTTTACGCTAGCGACGCACTGGATGCACAACGCCTGACCGAGCACCCCATTATCGGGCACCCAACAGGAGACTATCGGACACCCAACAGAAGATAGGTCCGTGTTGGCCATCCAAAATTGGTGGCACCGACGGGTCAAGTCAGGGCAGAATCAATACCAGTTATTTCACCCCCGTTTTTACCCTTAACAGTGAACAGTGGCCCCGAACCCATTGTTTGCGATGGAAAAATATTTTTTGCGCGCCTAGCTTCCGCGAACTACACTAATTAAAGCTAGACGCAGTTGGTTCGCAGTTGGTTCGCAGTTGGTTGGCAGTTGGTTAGCAGTTGGTTTGAGGTATCCGTAAAGCGTAATTTTGATCGGGATGTCGCCTACATAACGATATAACGATAACGTCGCCTATATAACAACGATGATTCCAAGGGGGAACGCACAATGAAAACTGCCAAGATAAAACACCTTGCCCACACGATACTACGCTCCACGGCGGCGGTAGCGCTACTCGGCGCCAGCCTCGTTCCGTCGGCGCAGGGGGCAACCGAGGCCTTTCTTGAGGAGA
>JBFJKD010000011.1:0-21086 GCA_041635095.1 Porticoccaceae bacterium | reverse complement strand
ATCGCTGCCGGGCTGCACTGCACCTGCACCTGCACCTGCGCCCAGACTGGGAACGACCACCGCCTCTTCGACGCTAGCAGGCAGTGGTTGCCGGGTTTCCTGGAAGTCGTTCCAACGTATAAACAGAACCCCAAACACCAGGACCATAGCGCCGATCAAAAGACTGCGTTGCCAATCCATACCCTAATTCACTCGCTTTGATGCGGAGCCAGCTGGCCCGGGTCCGGAACTGGGTCACAGCCACCGGGATGAAACGGATGACACTTGGCAAGTCTGCACAGCGTCAAATACCCCCCTTTGGCGGCACCGTGTTTTTCGAGCGCTTCCAGGCCATAGGCTGAACATGTTGGATAAAAACGACAGTTGGGGCCGAGCAGGGGGCTGATCAGGTACTGATAACCTCTAATGAACGCGCCCATTAGTTTGCCGATCATTTTTGCTCCCCCGTCTGCTCTGCGCGTCGCGCCAGCCGCTGCCAGTTCTTTTGAAGGCATTGGGTTTGCGCCTGGGGGACCAACAGATCCAGACCTTTGTGTGCAATAAAAACTATATCCATGGGCATCAACAATTGCTGCTGCCGTCGAAACGTGTCTCTTACCACCCGTTTTATCCGGTTGCGGCCCACCGCCCGACGAACATTTTTTTTGGCGACCACACAACCGAGGCGGGAGTAACCCAGTCCGTTGGGGCGAGCCAGCAGCAGCATGTGTCGATCGGAAACTCGGAAAGGCGGGTTTTTAAATACCGCCGCGTAGTCCCTCGCGGTTAACAGGCGCTTGTCTCTGCCGAACGCTGCTCCTGCCACAGTATCGGGTGGTTAGTGCCGCCGCTTTAGGCTGCCAGACGCTTGCGTCCTTTCGCGCGTCTACGGCCAATAACCAGCCTGCCATTTTTGGTGGCCATCCGAGCACGAAATCCGTGGGTGCGCTTACGTTTTATAACGCTGGGTTGAAATGTTCTTTTCATGACCGGAAATCCATATTAGGCAGTGAGCGCCAAGCATTCATTTAAAAGGGCGGCCATTCTAATGAAAAACCCCCCAGCGATCAACGAATACAATCCGCAAGGTCCTGCCGGAGATCAATAATGGCCTTTCGTGTTGTGGGTAAGCTCTGTATGTTCAGGGTCTTAATCTGTGTGTGAAACCTGAGTAAGTGGCTGTTTCCAGAGAAACGGACCGGACGCTGGCGGCAGACAAGGCGGTTTACCCATAAGACGGGCACAGGCTGCCCATTGGTTTGGCGGTGGTTACCAACCGAAAATAAACTGAAAAAGAAACACACTATCAAAGAGATAGGTCTGTTACCCACAGAAAAATATTGGCTAATAACAGTAATAATTAACTAGGTAACTAATTTAATATGGTTGTTATCTGTTCTCTCCGCTTTATCTTTATAAAGCTTTTCCTGCCTCCTGTGCCTTACCGACAACACCAGCTATAATGCCCAGCCTGATTTCTCATCTGTGAATGATCTGTATGCGCCACCCCGTCAGTTTCGATGTCCTCGTTATCGGTGGCGGCCACGCCGGGACCGAGGCGGCTTTGGCCGCTGCCCGCATGGGTTGCAATACGCTGCTGCTGACACATAACGTCGAAACGCTGGGCCAGATGTCCTGTAATCCGGCGATCGGCGGTATCGGCAAGAGCCATCTGGTCAAGGAGATCGATGCGCTGGGTGGCGCTATGGCGGCTGCCACCGATTTGGGCGGCATACAATTTCGTGTTCTTAATGCTCGCAAGGGTCCAGCCGTGCGGGCCACCCGCGCTCAGGCGGATCGGGCGTTGTACAAGGCGGCCATTCGCCACGCGCTGGAAAGCCAGCCAAATCTGAGCATTTTTCAACAGGCGGTGGATGATCTGATTGTCGAAGGAGAACGGGTACTTGGGGTTGTAACGCAGTCGGGCCTGCGCTTTCATGCGCCGGCGATTGTGCTGACCGCAGGGACGTTTCTGGGAGGCAAAATCCATATTGGCCTCGAACATCATGCCGGTGGCCGCGCGGGTGACCCACCGTCGATAAAACTGGCGCAGCGGTTGCGGGAAATGCCGTTTCGTGTCGACCGCCTGAAGACGGGTACGCCGCCGCGCATAGACGCCAGGTCAGTAGTATTTGATGGTCTGCGGGAGCAGTGGGGCGATCAACCCGAGCCGGTGATGTCCTATCTGGGAGATGTTGCACAACACCCTCGCCAGACCTGTTGCTGGATCACGCACACTAATGCGCGCACCCACGATATCATTCGGGCCGGGCTGGACCGCTCGCCGCTGTACACGGGAGTGATTGATGGTGTTGGCCCCCGTTACTGCCCCTCCATCGAAGACAAGGTGGTGCGGTTTGCGGAAAAAAGCAGCCACCAGGTGTTTATCGAGCCAGAAGGCTTATCTACACGAGAGTTGTACCCCAACGGTATTTCCACCAGCCTGCCGTTCGATGTGCAGCTGGCCGTGGTGCAATCCATGCAGGGTTTCGAGCGCGCCCATATTACGCGCCCGGGCTACGCGATCGAATACGACTTTTTTAACCCCCAGGACCTTAAATACTCCCTGGAAACACGGTTTATAAATGGTCTGTATTTCGCTGGTCAGATAAACGGCACGACCGGTTATGAAGAGGCAGCCGTGCAGGGATTGCTGGCCGGCACCAACGCGGCGCTGCAGGCACAACAAAAACCCGCCTGGTGTCCACGCCGGGACGAGGCGTACCTGGGGGTGCTGGTGGACGACCTGATTACGATGGGCACCAACGAGCCCTATCGTATGTTCACCAGTCGCGCGGAATATCGACTACTGCTGCGCGAAGACAATGCGGATTTGCGGCTGACCGAAAAAGGCCGGGAGCTGGGTCTGGTCGACGATGCGCGCTGGCGGGCGTTCAATATCAAGCGTGACGCTATCGAGGCGGAATGCCAGCGCTTGCGTTCCACCTGGGTACAACCGGGTAGTGTCGCTGCGCAAAAGATCAACAGCTTGAGCGATAACCCTGTCAGCCGAGAATACAGTTTGTATGAATTGCTTAAGCGACCCGAACTCGATTACGCGACAGTGGCCGCTCTGGCGGGCGGGCCAGTGGTCGATCAAACCGTTGCCCAGCAGATCCAGATTGCGGCCAAATACGCGGGTTACATAGATCGCCAGCAGCAGGATATCGAGCGTCTGCGCCGCCAGGAAAATACGCAGATTCCGGCCGATTTCGATTACCGGTCGATAGCGGGGTTGTCCAACGAGGTGAAGCAGAAGCTCGAAACAGCGCGCCCGGACACCCTGGCACGCGCGGCCCGAATTCCCGGTGTGACCCCCGCCGCTGTTTCCCTGCTCCTGATTTTCCTGAAAAAAAAGACGGCCTTGATAAAAAAAACCGCCTGATTAATCAGGTCAAACAGGGCCAAAAAATATGCCGGCATTAGCGGAAGATCAACAACGCGCATTACATGCCCAACTAACAACGGGTCTGACCGCACTGCAACTCAGCCTGGACAATACCCAGATACAGGGGTTGCTCGACTTTGTCACGCTGTTGGAACGCTGGAATCGGATCTATAACCTGACGGCGATCACCGATCCGCACGAGATTGTCGCCCGCCATATACTCGACAGCCTTAGCATCGCGGCCCACCTGGAAGGTCGCGAGTTTATAGACGTAGGCACCGGTGCCGGGCTACCGGGGCTGCCGCTGGCGGTAGCAAACCCCCGGGCCCGGTTTACATTGCTGGACAGCAACGGCAAGAAAACCCGGTTTCTGGTGCACGCTAAAAACACGCTGCAGCTGAAAAATGTGGACGTCGTTCAACACCGGGTGGAAAGTTATCAGCCGCCCCGACAATATGACGGGGTTATCAGTCGCGCGTTCGCCGCGGCGGGCGAGATGGTAAGTGCCTGCGCGCACCTGAAAACGGCTCGGGGAAGCCTGTATGCCATGAAGGGGCGCCAACCCGAAGAGGAGTTGAGGGCGCTGCCAAAACCCTATAAGGTCGTCGCCTGCCATACCTTGCAGGTGCCGGGGGTGGTTGGCGCGCGACACCTGATTGTTATTAGTGACGCCCTGCCCGCGCCAACCAAAGCGCTGGTGTAACGTTTCACGGAAACGGGAAAAACCTTGAGTCATATTTTCGCCATAGCCAACCAGAAAGGCGGCGTTGGCAAGACCACCACCAGCGTTAATCTGGCGGCGGCGCTTGCCACGTACGGCAAACGCATACTTTTGATTGACCTGGATCCCCAGGGCAATGCCACTACCGGCAGTGGTGTCGATAAAAACGCTCTCGACACCACCACTTACGACGTGCTGACCGGCCGTGCGCCAACCGCGGAAGCAATCCGCCCATGCCTCGAGGCGGGTTACGATCTGCTGCCGGCGAACAGAGATCTTACGGCGGCCGAAGTGGAGTTGCTCAGTCTGGATAATCGAGAGAGGCGGTTGCAAAAAGCCCTGGCCGACGTCGCCGGGCGCTACGACATCACCATTATTGATTGCCCCCCCTCCCTGAGCATGCTGACGGTGAATGCGCTGGTGGCAAGCGACAGTGTTATCGTGCCCATGCAATGCGAATATTACGCCCTGGAGGGTTTGTCAGAGCTGATCAACACCATCGCGGGGATTGCCAAACGCCTTAACCCGAAATTGCGGGTCGAGGGGATTTTGCGCACCATGTATGATTCCCGCAACGGCCTGACCGACGAAGTTTCCAAGCAGCTGCACAGTTATTTTGGCGAACGAGTTTACCGAACGGTCATCCCACGCAACGTGCGTCTGGCGGAGGCGCCGAGCTTTGGTCAAACGGTGTTGACCTACGACCGACATTCCAAAGGCTCCGTTGCGTACCTCGGGCTGGCGGGTGAGATATTGCGGCGCCACAAAACGGTGATCAGGACCGCTGCCCTGTCCGTGGCGGCGGACGACTAGAAAAACCGGGAAAAACGGTCAAACAAAACCCCCGGATCAATCGCGAAAGCGGTTATGTTTAACGACGGGATTAACACCAATTTTGGAACTGTGGATTAAATGAGCGTGAAGCGCAAAGGGTTGGGCAAAGGGCTGGATGCACTGTTGGGTCTGGGGGGCGACGCCCCCGATGCGGATGCCGCGCTGGCGAGCGCCGCGCAACAGTCCACCAGGGAAATGCCGGTGGAGTTATTGTGCCGCGGCCAATACCAGCCCCGTCGCGATATGCGCCAGGATTCCCTCGAAGAGCTGGCGGAATCCATACGCAGACAGGGGGTCATTCAACCGGTGGTGGTGCGGCCTGTCGGTGTGGACAAATACGAAATTATTGCCGGCGAACGGCGCTGGCGTGCGGCTCAGTTGGCCGGGTTGGCGACCATACCAGTGATCATAAGGGATGTGCCCGATCAGGCCGCTATAGCCATGGCGCTGATTGAGAACATTCAGCGGGAGGACCTTAACCCGGTCGAAGAATCCCGCGCGTTGCTGCGCCTGCAGGACGAGTTTGGCCTTACTCAGCAGCAGGTGGCCGACGCCGTGGGTAAATCCCGCGCGACAGTAGCCAACCTGATGCGTCTGTCCACCCTGTCGGGGGATGTCTATCGCATGCTCGAACATGGTGATCTGGATATGGGTCACGGCCGTGCGTTGCTCGCCCTGTCCGGACGAGAGCAAATCGATGCGGCGCACAAAGTGGTGCAGAAAGGATTGTCGGTCCGCCAAACCGAGGAGTTGGTGCGTAGTTTTTTAAAGCGACAAACAAAGCAACAGGAACGCGCACCACATAAACCGGGTACGCACGACGTCAGTGCTCTGGAGGAAAAACTGGCCGAACAGGTAGGGTTGCCGGTACGCATACAGCATCAGGTCTCCGGGCGGGGCAAGTTAATATTTAGCTACAACAGTCTGGATGAGCTCGACGGACTCCTTGGCCACATAAAATAGGGTTTAGCGCCAGGGCGCATCGTTTGCCATGGCAACTTAAGCGCCTCGGCCGGGAGATTCTATTGATTCGTCGCGACGACCTTACTATAATGCGCCGCGCTCTGGTTGGGACTAACCAGCGCATTGAATTTCAAGGGAGTTTTCCCTGTCGAGCTAGATTGAATCCCGCGCGCAACGGGTTAGTCAGGCTCCACTGCGGTGCGCTGTTGTGAGTATTGCACTACGGCGCGACCGGATGCTGGCTTATCGACTGATTGCGCTGCAGTTTGTCCTGGGTGCACTGCTGGTTGGTATCGCGGCCCTGTATGACACCGCGGCAGCGATTGCAGCGGCGGTCGGCGGCCTGAGCAATGCCGTAGCCAACAGCGTTTATATGTGGATGGTCCTTAAACCGGCCATCGCTGCTCCCGCAGCAGAGGTGGTGCGGAATTTTTATATCGGCACTGCGGGAAAGTTTCTAGTGGTAGTAGTAAGTTTGGCGGTGGCGTTCAGCGTCCTGGACACACTTGCTGACACGCGCAACGCGTTGGTGTTGTTCGCGGCCTTTATTGTTGTACAGAGCGTGTACTGGGTGGCGCCGGCGCTGGAGCGAACCGCGAATCACGGGTCGCGCTGATAGATTAAAGGCTGATAGATTCAAGGTTGCGCACAGGGAAAAAGCGCAGTCGCAGTAGATGCCACAGTGCTACCAGGTGTAAAGAAATCACAAACCATAGGCAGGAATTACATATAGATGGCCAGTGAAAAAATGACTTCCGGGGAATATATTGCCCACCACCTGACCAATTTGACCTATGGTCGGCACCCGGATGGCAGCTGGGGTTTTGCCCACGACGGCGCGGAAGCCGCGCAAATGGGTTTCTGGGCGCTCAACGTGGACACCTTCGGGGTTTCGCTCGCGCTGGGCGTACTATTTTCCTGGCTATTTTACAAAGTCGCGAAAAACCCCACGGTTGGTGTACCCGCGGGCCTGCAAAATATGGTGGAAATGGTCGTCGAGTTCGTGGATGACAACGTCAAGGGCATGTTCCACCATCGCAACCGCATGATTGCCCCACTTGCTCTGACGATTTTTGTGTGGGTGTTGATGATGAACATCATGGATCTGGTGCCCATCGACTTTATTCCCCATGCGGCCAGCCTGCTGGGCGTGCCGTATCTGAAAATCGTGCCCTCCACGGATGTAAACATCACCATGGGTTTGGCCCTCAGTGTGTTTTTGCTGGTGCTTTATTACAGTGTTAAGCAAAAAGGGCTTAAGGGTTTTGCCGCCGAGCTGTCCCTGCAGCCGTTTGGCAAGTGGGGTTTGCCCGTCAATCTGTTCCTGGAGGTAGTCAACTTGATCGCCAAGCCGGTGTCCCTGGGTTTGCGGTTGTTTGGCAACCTGTACGCCGGCGAGATGATTTTTATCCTGATTGCCCTGTTGCCGTTTTGGGCACAATGGGCGCTGTCGGTCCCCTGGGCAATCTTCCATATTCTGATTATTGTGCTGCAGGCGTTTATCTTTATGGTGTTGACCATTGTGTATCTGGCAATGGCCTATGATCACCACGAGTAAGTGCGGCATTTAGGTAGTTAACACAACGCTTTTATTTAACCAACGTTCGACGATACGACGGGAGCAAAAATGGAAACCTCATTAATTTATCTGGCTGGTGCGATCCTGATGGGCCTGGGTGCGGTTGGCGCAGCCATCGGTGTGGGCATTCTCGGCGGTAAGTTCCTGGAAGGCGGTGCGCGCCAGCCGGAACTGATCCCCATGCTGCGCACTCAGTTCTTTATTGTGATGGGTCTGGTGGATGCGGTGCCGATGATCGGCGTGGGTATTGGTCTGTTCCTGATCTTTGCCAAAACTGGCGGCTAACAGGCTTCAGGTCAGTGCTAACACGAGACCGTAGGCGGTTAACTCAAGGGGTATTGGTGTGAACATCAATTTAACGATACTGGGCCAGGTTATTTCATTTGCCATTTTTGTATGGTTCTGCATGAAATTTGTCTGGCCGGCATTGATCGCGGCCATGGAAGAGCGTCAGAAAAAGATCGCTGACGGACTGGACGCCGCGGATCGCGCCATGCGCGATTTGGAGCTTGCGCAGGATAAGGCGACGGATCAGCTAAAAGAGGCCAAATTGCAGGCCGCGGCGCTTATCGAAGAAGCCAAGAAGCGCTCTACCCAGATTATCGAAGAGTCCAAAGACAAGGCCCGTGAAGAAGGCGAACGTCTGAAGGCCGCCGCTCAGGCCGATATAGACCAGGAGCTGAATCGCGCCCGCGAAGAATTGCGCGGGCAGTTGGCAGCGCTGGTGGTAGCTGGTGCCGAAAAAATTCTCGAGCGTGCAATCGATCGGGACGCCAATCGCGATCTGATTGATCAACTTGC
Organism: Porticoccaceae bacterium; assembly: GCA_041635095.1. GTDB lineage: Bacteria > Pseudomonadota > Gammaproteobacteria > Pseudomonadales > Porticoccaceae > JBFJKD01. The sequence goes on along the minus strand of JBFJKD010000011.1, from coordinate 12,821 downwards.
AGCGCAACTGTAAGCGAGGACGCAATGGCTGAATTGAGCACTCTGGCGCGACCTTACGCAAAAGCAGCGTTTGAGTTTGCAGTGGCGGCCGATGCCTTGCCGCAGTGGTCGGCAATGCTGAACCTGCTGACCGCGCTTACGCAAAACGCTACCGTGGCCGGTTTGCTGGCCTCCCCTGGCCTGACCCCCGTGGCCAAAGCGGAAAAAATCGTGGCGACAGCCGGTGATGTGCTGGATGCCAAGGGCATAAATTTTGTGCACACGCTGGCGGAAAACCGCCGCCTGCCGCTGCTGCCACATATTGCCGAGCAGTTCGAAGCACTCAAGGCCGATCTCGAGAAGACGCTGGAAGTCGACGTTATCGCCACCAGCGAACTCGATGCGGGGCAGCAGGAAAAGTTGATCGCAGCCCTCACGAAACGCTTGCAGAGAAAGGTAGCGATTACCGTGGCGGTTGACCCGGCGCTACGCGGCGGCGCAATTATTCGCGCCGGCGACACCACCATTGACGGTTCCGTGCGCGGGCGCCTCGCGAAGCTCGCCGAGGCATTAAGTTCGTAGTAATAAATTCACAGGCATTAAATACGTAGGTTCGAGGAATCGAGAATGCAACAACTGAATCCATCCGAGATCAGCGACATCATCAAGCAACGCATAGATAGCCTTGATGTTGCCACTGAGGCAAAAAACGAAGGCACCATCGTTTCTGTGTCAGACGGCATTGTCCGTATCCACGGCCTCGCCGAAGTCATGTACGGCGAGATGATCGAGTTTGACGGCGGCCTGTACGGTATGGCCCTCAACCTCGAACGCGACTCAGTCGGCGCGGTGGTGCTGGGGGATTACCAGGGTCTGGCGGAGGGCAAGAAGGCGCGCTGCACGGGCCGCATTCTCGAAGTACCCATTGGTCCGGAGCTGGAAGGCCGCGTGGTGGATGCACTCGGTAACCCCATCGACGGCAAGGGGCCGATTGGCGCCAAACTGAGTGATGCTATCGAAAAAGTAGCGCCGGGGGTGATCGAACGTAAATCCGTCGATCAGCCGGTGCAGACCGGCCTCAAGGCCATTGATGCCATGGTGCCGGTGGGTCGCGGTCAGCGCGAGTTGATTATCGGCGATCGCCAGATCGGTAAAACCGCCATCGCTATCGACGCCATCATCAATCAAAAAGGCACGGGCATTAAGTGTGTGTATGTGGCGATCGGGCAAAAAAGTTCTACCGTTGCCAATATCGTGCGCAAACTCGAAGAACACGGTGCCATGGAGCATACCATTGTGGTTGCCGCCACCGCGGCTGATCCGGCGGCGATGCAATTTCTCGCGCCCTACACCGGTTGCACCATGGGCGAATATTATCGGGACCGTGGTCAGGACGCGTTGATTGTTTATGACGATCTGACCAAGCAGGCCTGGGCTTATCGCCAGATCTCTCTGTTATTGCGTCGTCCCCCGGGTCGCGAGGCCTATCCCGGCGACGTATTCTATCTGCACTCCCGCTTGCTGGAACGTTCGTCCCGCGTCAATGCGGAGTACGTGGAAAAATTTACCAAGGGCGCAGTTAAAGGCCAAACGGGTTCGTTAACCGCGCTGCCAATTATTGAAACCCAGGCCGGTGATGTCTCGGCGTTTGTTCCCACCAATGTAATCTCCATCACCGATGGACAGATCTTTGTGGAGACCGACCTGTTCAACTCCGGGATTCGCCCGGCGATGAACGCTGGTCTTTCCGTATCTCGGGTAGGTGGTTCGGCACAGACCAAAATCATCAAGAAGCTGGGCGGTGGTATTCGTCTGGCACTGGCTCAGTACCGCGAGCTGGCCGCGTTTTCCCAGTTCGCCTCGGATCTTGACGAAGCCACCCGCGGACAGCTTGAGCACGGCCAGCGGGTCACCGAGCTGATGAAACAGGCGCAGTACTCGCCGATGAGTGTCGCGGAAATGGGTGTGGTGTTATATGCGGCCACCAGCGGCTATTTAAAAAGCATCGAAGTCAACAAGATCGGCGATTTCGAAGCGGCGCTCATCTCCTATATGAAATCCGAACATGCGGATCTGTTGGCCCAGGTCGATAAAAGCGGCGACTGGAACAATGATATCGAAGCGAGCTTCAAGGCCGCCCTCGATAAATTTGTCGCCACGCAAACCTGGTAACGGCAGCGCTCAACAAGAGCAGCAGGCACACAGCTTATGGCAGTCGGAAAAGAAGTTAAAACCAAGATCCACAGCGTAAAAAGTACGCAGAAGATCACCAGCGCCATGGAAATGGTGGCGGCCAGTAAAATGCGCCGCGCTCAGGATCGTATGGCGCTCGGTAAACCCTATGCGCAGCGCATCCGCGCGGTGATCAGCCACATCGCCAATGCCAATCCCGAATACCGGCACCAGTATTTCGAGAGTCGGGAAGTGAAGCGCGTCGGCTTCATTATCGTATCCACCGATAGGGGTCTGTGCGGCGGTTTGAACATCAACCTGTTCAAAGCGGTGATCAAGGAAATGAAGGCGTGGCGCGAACAGGGCGCCGAAACCGAGATTTGTACCATCGGTGGCAAGGCCGCGGCATTTTTTGCGGCGGTGGGTGGCAATGTGGTGGCCAGGGTTCGCGACATGGGCGATCAGCCTGCTGCGGAAGACCTGATCGGCGGTGTGCGAGTGATGCTGGAGCATTTCAATCAAGGCACAATAGATCGCCTGTTTGTGGTAGGCAACGAGTTTGTGAATACCATGACACAGCGGGCCGAGGTGGCCCAATTGTTGCCCCTCGAAGCCGCCGCCGACAAAGCCATGAAACACTACTGGGACTATCTCTACGAGCCCGATGCCAGAGATCTGCTCGACGGTTTGCTGATGCGCTACGTCGAGTCGCAGGTGTATCAGAGCGTGATCGAAAACAAGGCTTGTGAACAGGCGGCGCGTATGGTGGCAATGAAGAATGCCACGGAGAATGCCGGTGAATTAATTGACGAACTGGAGTTGCTGTACAACAAAGCACGCCAGGCGGCAATCACTCAGGAGTTGTCGGAAATTGTTAGCGGCGCGGCGGCTGTATAAGAAGCTGGTGCCGGCGGTGCAAACAGATTAAACAGATTAAACAGATTAACAGGTTTATGTTGAGAGGAATTGGAAATGAGTAGCGGACGTATCGTGCAAATCATCGGCGCCGTGATCGACGTGGAATTTCCACGGGATCAGGTCCCTAACATTTATGATGCACTGGTGGTTGACGGCAAGGGCCTTACTCTGGAAGTGCAACAACAGTTGGGGGATGGCGTGGTGCGCACCATCGCCATGGGCTCGTCCGAAGGAATGAGCCGTGGACTGAGTGTGGCCAACACCGGCGGCGCCATTTCCGTTCCGGTTGGGCAGGGCACCCTGGGTCGCATTATGGATGTGCTGGGCAAGCCGATTGATGAGGCGGGTCCCATCGATGCCGAAAAATATATGCCGATTCACCGCAAAGCGCCCGCCTATGCCGATCAATCATCGGCCATCGAGCTGCTGGAAACCGGGATCAAGGTTATCGATCTGATTATGCCGATCGCCAAGGGCGGCAAAATCGGTTTGTTCGGCGGTGCGGGTGTGGGCAAAACCGTTACCCTGATGGAATTGATTCGCAACATCGCCATGGAGCACTCCGGGTTTTCCGTGTTCGCCGGGGTTGGCGAGCGCACCCGGGAAGGGAATGACTTTTACCACGAGATGAAAGAGTCCAGCGTACTGGACAAAGTGGCGCTGGTGTACGGTCAGATGAATGAACCTCCGGGCAACCGTCTGCGGGTCGCGCTCACCGGCCTGACCATGGCGGAACATTTTCGCGACGAAGGTCGCGATGTGTTGATGTTCGTCGACAATATCTACCGCTACACCCTGGCAGGGACGGAAGTATCTGCATTGCTTGGTCGTATGCCCTCGGCGGTGGGTTACCAGCCGACCCTGGCGGAAGAAATGGGGGTGTTGCAGGAACGGATTACCTCCACTAAAACCGGTTCGATTACGTCCTTCCAGGCGGTCTATGTACCGGCGGATGACTTGACCGACCCGTCCCCCGCCACCACCTTTGCTCACCTCGACGCGACGCTGGTACTGTCGCGCCAGATTGCCGAGCTCGGTATTTACCCGGCGGTGGATCCATTGGATTCCACGTCCCGTCTGCTCGACCCTCTGGTGATCGGCCACGATCACTACAACGTGGCGCGTGGCGTACAGTCGGTGTTGCAGCGCTACAAAGAGCTGCGGGACATTATCGCCATTCTGGGTATGGACGAACTGTCGGAAGACGACAAGCTGATCGTCGCCCGTGCCCGGAAAATTCAACGCTTCCTGTCGCAGCCATTCTTCGTGGCGGAAGTCTTTACCGGCAGTCCCGGTAAATACGTGCCCATGAAAGATACCATCAACAGCTTTAAAGGGATTCTCGACGGCGAGTACGACCATCTGCCGGAACAGGCGTTCTACATGGTCGGCTCTATTGAAGAAGCCGTTGAGCGGGCGAAAACGCTGAAACAGTAGTTACAGACCGCTACGTAAGAGACCAGGATTATGGCAATGACAGTTCATTGCGACATTGTAAGTGCCGAGGAAGCGTTGTTTTCCGGTGTGGTGGAAATGGTTGTTGCTACTGGCCAGCTGGGGGAGCTCGGTATTACCTATGGCCACACGCCATTGTTGACCGCGCTCAAACCGGGGCCGGTGCGGCTGATCAAGCAGCACGGTGAAGAGGAGGTGTTTTACCTGTCCGGCGGCTATCTCGAAGTGCAACCGAATACCATCACCATCCTCGCGGATACGGCCCAACGGGCCCACGACATCGATGAGGCCGCAGCCGAGGAAGCGCGCAAGCAGGCCGAGATCGACATGAAAAACCAGAGCAGCGAAGTGGACTACTCCCGCGCGGCGGCCCGACTCGTCGAAGCGACGGCGCGTCTTCGCACCGTGGAGGAACTGCGTCGCAGGGCGTCGGGACGTTAGCCGCTACGGAAAAAAAAGGGCAGCCACGGCTGCCTTTTTTGTCGGTGGCGATAATCGGTGGCGGGCATCACCAACGCCGTGCAAACAGCGTTTCTCATTCGCCAGCCAAACCCCTAAACTGGCTGGAACCGAACTGGAGATACGGTCGTTATGGCAGTCGATATCATTGTCCTTGCCGCGGGACAGGGCACCCGTATGGGTTCCTCCCTGCCCAAGGTTCTGCACCCGTTGGCGGGCCGTCCGCTGCTAGGCCATGTTCTGACCACCGCAAGAACGCTCCCCGATGCGAATTTGATTGTGGTGACTGGCGCGGGCGGCGAAACGGTGCGCAAGCGCCTGGCCAACCCCCACATTCACTGGGTGGAACAAACTGAACAGTTGGGTACGGGCCATGCGGTTCTGCAGGCCCTGCCGGCGCTCTCTGCTGACAGCGTCGTGTTAATTCTGTACGGCGACGTGCCGCTGATCGCCAGTGCCACCCTGAAGGCGCTGGTGGCGCAAGTGAACGCGAAAACTATCGCGCTGTTAACGGTAGAGCTCGGCGAACCGACGGGGTACGGTCGTATCGTGCGCGACGCCGCAGGCGAAGTGGTTGGCATCGTCGAACAAAAAGATGCGACTGTGGAGCAGCTGGCGATTACCGAAGTCAACACCGGTGTACTGGCGCTGGGCGGCGATTGCTTACGCCGCTGCCTACCGGCTATCGGCAATGACAATCGCCAGCGCGAGTACTACCTGACGGACATTATTGCCCTGGCCAGACAACAGGGCCACAACATTAAGACGTTGCAACCCATGGCCGCGGAAGAAGTCCAGGGGGTCAACACCCGCGCCCAGTTAGCGGTCCTGGAGCGTTATTATCAGCGCCGCCTGGCGGCACAACTTATGGATGCTGGAGTCAGTCTGGCCGATCCTGATCGTTTCGACTGTCGCGGCCAGCTGAGCGCCGGGCGCGATGTGCAAATCGATGTGAATTGCGTGTTCGAGGGCCAGGTAACCCTCGGTGATAACGTGCGTATTGGCCCGAACGCAGTTATTCGCGATGCGGATATTGGCAACGGTGTGGTGATCAAAGCCCATTCCGTTATCGAGGGCCCGGTGCGCATTGAAGATGGCGCAGAAGTGGGGCCGTTTGCGCGCTTGCGTCAGGGTACACACCTGGGCGAGGGCGCAAAGATCGGTAATTTTGTAGAAACCAAACAGGCCCACGTGGGGCCGGGCAGCAAGATTAACCATCTCAGCTATGTGGGGGATGCTGAGCTCGGCGCGGGCGTCAATATCGGCGCCGGCACCATTACCTGTAATTACGACGGGGTCAATAAGCACAAAACCGTTATTGGCGACGGCGCGTTTATCGGTTCGAACACTTCCCTGGTGGCACCCGTTGTGGTGGGGGGTGGTGCGACGGTGGGCGCCGGATCGACGATCACCCATGACGTGTCTGAGGGGAGCCTGGCGGTCGCCCGTGGCAAGCAGCGCACGGTGGATAATTGGTCGCGCCCCCGGCGTAAGGACGGGGAGTAACGGCATGTGCGGTATTGTCGGTGCAGTGGCGCAACGTAATGTCACGGGCATTTTGCTCGAGGGACTTAAGCGCCTGGAATATCGCGGTTACGACTCCGCCGGTATCGCGCTCATTGATCAGCAAGGTCAGCTCCAGTGCCTCAAGCAAGCCGGAAAAGTAGCCAATCTGGATGCCGAACTGACGGCTAAACCGGTTCGCGGTGGGCTGGGGATCGCGCATACGCGATGGGCAACACACGGCGTTCCCAACGAAGTAAATGCTCACCCACATTGTTCCGGGCCGGTTGCCGTTGTGCACAACGGCATTATTGAAAACCACCAGGAATTGCGCGCGCAACTGATTGCTGCTGGCTATCGGTTTGTTAGTGATACGGATACCGAAGTGGTTGCTCACCTGGTGGAGCAAAATACCAAAAGCGCCGGATCGCTCCTCGAGGCTGTACAAAAAACCGTTGTGCAACTGGAGGGCGCTTATGCGCTGGGAGTTATTTCCACGACAGCCCCCGGGACTCTCGTAGCGGCGCGCAGTGGCAGTCCGTTGGTGCTGGGCGTGGGTATAGAAGAGAATTTTATCGCCTCCGACCCGCTCGCGTTGGGCCAGGTGACGGACCGTTTTGTGTATCTGGAAGAGGGCGACATTGCCGAAGTCTGCGGTAATGAATTCCATATCGTCGACGCCCATGGGCACCGGGTGGAGCGACGGTTGGTCACCCTGGCGGAAGCCGATGAACAGTCCGACAAGGGCAAATATCGCCACTATATGCTCAAAGAAATCTTTGAGCAGCCCGCTGTTCTGGCCGCCACCTTGCAGGGCCGCATAGATAATCAGCGTGTGCTTCCAGAAGCGTTTGGCGAACGGGGGACAGCGCTGTTTCCTAAGGTGCAACATATCCATATCGTTGCGTGCGGCACCAGTTACCACGCTGGCTTGGTAGCTCGCTATTGGCTGGAGGCTTGGGCCGGCATCCCTTGCCAGGTGGAGGTAGCCAGCGAGTACCGCTATCGCCGTGTGGTGGTGCCGACCAACAGCCTGTTTGTGACGATTTCACAGTCCGGGGAGACGGCTGACACGTTGGCGGCGCTGCGCGAAGCGCAAACCGCTGGTTACCTGGGAACGCTGGCGGTGTGCAACGTGCCCAACAGCGCTCTGGTGCGGGAGTCCGAACTCGCCATTTTGACCCGCGCGGGGCCCGAGATTGGCGTTGCATCCACTAAAGCATTTACCACGCAGTTGGTGGCATTGCAGCTGTTGTGCATCGCACTGGGTCGTTGCCATGCACTGTCCGCGGAGCGGGAACAACAGCTGGTCACCGCGTTACACCAGTTGCCAGCACTGTGCGCAGATGTATTGGCTATGGACGGCGAAATCGAGCGGGTTTTCGAGCGCTTTGCGGATAAGCACCATGCGCTGTTTCTGGGCCGCGGCGTGCAGTACCCCATCGCCCTTGAAGGGGCGTTAAAACTTAAGGAAATATCCTATATCCACGCCGAGGCCTACCCGGCTGGAGAATTAAAACACGGCCCCCTCGCGCTGGTGGATGCGGATATGCCGGTGGTCGCCGTAGCACCGAACAACGAGTTACTGGAAAAACTCAAATCCAATTTACATTCGGTGCAGGCGCGGGGCGGCGAGCTGTTTGTGTTTGCCGATATCAATGCCGGATTCGATACCCTGCCCGGGCTGACCGTGCTCAATATGCCCCATGTTCCAGAGAGCCTGGAAGCGATAATCTATACCCTGCCCCTGCAGTTGTTGTCCTATCACGTGGCGGTGCTGAAAGGTACGGATGTGGATCAGCCGCGCAATCTGGCCAAGTCCGTCACCGTGGAGTGAAGCGCCGGGGCGGCTATGCTTACCCTTCTCCCTCCGCTACCCGCAACACCTGCAAACCGGCCTGCAATTGCAACAGGTGATCGGCCAGCGCGGCACCCTTATGTTGAGCCACGCCGATGGCGAGTACGTCGATGACGGCCAGATGTGCGATACGCGACGACAGGGGGGTGTAGAGCTGAATATCTTCTTTTACATCGATGGTGATCGGTATCGATGCGGCCCGCGCCACCGGCGTAGCGCTGGGCGCAAGGGCAATCACCTGCGCACCGCGGCGCTTGACCAGCTCCATGGAATCGAGCAACGCTCGGGTGCGACCCGACTGGGAGATGGCGACCACCACGTCGCCGGGCTCCAGCGACGTGGCCGACATGTTCTGTAGGTGCGGGTCGGAATAGGCTGCGGTTACCAGTTGCAGGCGAAAGAATTTGTGCTGGGCGTCAAACGCCACGGCTGCCGAGGCGCCAAACCCGTAAAACTCAACCCGCTTAGCGGCGCACAGTGCTTTAACCGCCAGGTCCAGCAGCCCCAGATCCAGATGATCGCGAACTTTTAACAGGGTATCCACCGTGGAATCAAAGACCTTGAAGGTATATTCGGCGACGGAATCCGTATCGGTAACCGCGATCTGCCCAAAACTGGGGCTGGCGGCCAGCTGCTGCGCGAGGGCCAGTTTAAAATCCTGAAAGCCGTTACAACCCACCGCGCGGCAGAAACGTATAACGGTCGGTTCGCTGACGTCGGCCTGCGCGGCCAGATCGACGATACGCATGCGGATCGCAGCGTGTGGATTGGCGAGAATATAGTCCGCCACCTTGCGCTCGGATTTACGCAGGCGCGGCAGCTGGTCGCTGATGGCCTGCGTCAGTTCAGCAGGTTTCACGGGGGCCTGATGGCAGCTTGGCTGGTGTCAATGGACAAACTCCGTATAGCGCGCAGGAACGGACTGAATAATTGTAAATAATTTACCGGAAAAAGACCGGGGCGTCCCATTTAATTGGCGAGTGGGCGGGAACATTGCCTCCCTTCGCGCCGAACGCGGTGTTTGATCTGGTAGAATCCAACCCCCATGGATGTCTCGCAAATAATTGACGAACTAAACCCGGCCCAACGGCAGGCGGTGAGCAGCACCGACCAGCACTTGCTGGTGCTTGCCGGTGCGGGTAGCGGTAAGACCCGCGTGCTGGTACATCGCATTGCCTGGCTGGTCCGCGCGCAGCGTATTTCGCCCCACGCACTGCTGGCGGTGACCTTTACCAACAAGGCGTCGCGGGAAATGCGCGAGCGCATCCAGCATTTACTCGGTGTCTCGCCGCAGGGTATGTGGGTAGGCACTTTCCACGGCCTGGCCCACCGCTTGTTAAAAGCCCATTGGCAGGACGCTGGCCTCTCGGAAAACTTCCAGATACTCGATGCGGACGATCAGTTGCGGTTGATCAAGCGCGTTTACACGACCTTGGGGATCGATCCCGAACGGTGGCCCCATCGGCAGGCGCAGTGGTACATCAATAGTCAGAAGGATGAAGGCTTGCGGGCGGGCCACATTCAGCCCACCAGCGATCCATTCACCAGTGCGATGTTGCAGGTTTATCGCGGCTACGAAGAGGCTTGCCAACGGGGCGGCGTGGTGGATTTTGGCGAGCTGTTGTTGCGCGCCCACGAGTTGTGGCTGAACAAGCCGGACCTGTTGCATCACTACCAGCAACGCTTTGCCCATATTCTGGTGGATGAATTTCAGGATACCAATGCCATACAGTACGCCTGGTTGCGGTTGCTCGCCGGGGGCGGCGCGACGGTCACCGCAGTCGGGGACGACGATCAGTCGATTTACGGTTGGCGCGGAGCGCGCATCGAAAATATTCAGAACTTTGTGCGGGATTTCGGCGACGTGCAAACCGTCCGCCTCGAACAGAATTACCGCTCCACCGCCACTATTTTGAATGCCGCCAACGCCATGATTGCGCGCAACGTGGGGCGCATGGGCAAAACCCTGTGGACCGCCGGTCAGGACGGGGAGCCCATCTCCCTGTACGCGGGTTTTAACGAACAGGACGAGGCGCGCTTTGTTGCTGAACGTATCGAGGATTGGACCACACAGGGCAACAGTCGGCACAGCGCCGCAATCCTGTATCGCTCCAACGCGCAATCGCGAGTACTTGAGGAAGCGCTCCTGCGGGCGCAAATTCCCTACCATATTCACGGCGGGCACCGTTTCTACGAACGTCTCGAAATCAGAAATGCCCTCGCCTACCTGCGGTTGCTGGTCAACCCCAACGATGATGCCGCCTTTGAGCGCGTGATCAACACACCGACCCGTGGCATAGGCGACAAGACCCTGCAACAAATTCGCGAGCAGGCCCGGCAGCGCAGGGTTTCCCTGTGGCAAGCAGCGGAGCATACGCTGCCGCAATTAGCCGGGCGCGCCGCCAACGCAGTGGACGGCTTTCAACAGCTGGTGACCAGTCTGCGGGACGAAACGGTCGATCTGACGTTGGGAGAAATCGCTGAGCATATGTTACAGCGCACCGGGCTGTTGGAGTTCCATCGCCTGGAAAAAGGCGAGCGCGGCCAGACTCGGGTCGAAAAACTCGGTGAACTGATCACGGCGTGTCAGGGTTTCGAGGTGCAGGACATCACTCAGCCGCCCCTGCCACAATTTCTCGATGAAGCGGCGCTCGATGCCGGAGATCGCCAGGCCGAGCGCGACGAAGACGCGGTACAGTTGATGACCCTGCATTCCGCCAAGGGCCTGGAGTTTCCGCTGGTATTTATGGTGGGCATGGAGGAAAACCTGTTTCCCCACAAACTGTCCAGTGAGGAGCCCGGTCGTCTCGAGGAGGAGCGGCGTCTGTGCTATGTGGGCATTACCCGCGCTATGCAGAAGCTGTATATGACCTTTGCCGAGGTGCGCCGGTTATACGGCGGCGAGAACTACAATCCGGTATCGCGCTTTGTGCGGGATATTCCAGCGCAGCTGGTGCAGGAAGTGCGCCTGTCCGGAAGCGTTACCCGTCCCACCACCTATGCCAAAAACGCACCGCGAAAAGGAATGCGTGGCAAGGGGAATAGCGACAGCGGCGCTGACACCGGTTTGGGTCTGGGACAACAGGTGCAACACAAAGTGTTTGGTGAGGGCGTGGTGCTCAATTTCGAAGGCAATGGGGCGCATGCACGAGTACAGGTAAATTTTCACAAGGCGGGCTCGAAATGGCTGGTGCTCCAGTACGCCAATCTACAACCGCTGTAGTCACGGGCCACGCGCAGGTTTGACCAACACGGAAAAAATACCACCAGAACTATGGGGACAGAGCGCACATGATAATCAGAAATATGGCAGCGGGCAGACGCTTGCCGTCACGATGGCTCGCGCTGTCGGCCCTGCTGTGGTTAACCGCCTGTGGCGACCCATCGACCACCACCCCAGGTGCGGACAGCGCGAACCCGCCACAAGCCACCTATCGCTGGAAGATGGTCACCACCTGGCCGAAAAATTACCCTGGCCTGGGCACCGCGCCGGAGTATTTCGCGCGCATGGTGGACCGCATGAGCAACGGGCGTCTGACGGTCAAGGTGTACGGCGCGGGGCAACTGGTTCCGGCCCTTGAAGTGTTCGACGCGGTTTCGCAGGGCACCGCGGAAATGGGGCATGGCGCTGCTTACTACTGGAAAGGCAAAGCCCCGGCGTCGGTATTTTTCACGTCCGTACCGTTTGGCCTGAATGCCCAGGAAATGAACAGCTGGTTGTTCTACGGCGGTGGGATGGCGCTGTGGCGCAAAGTCTACCAGCCGTTCAACCTGGTACCCCTGGCGGGGGGCAATTCCGGCGTGCAGATGGCGGACTGGTTTAATCGAGAAATTAATAGTGTCAATGATCTCAAGGGATTGAAGATGCGCATTCCCGGAATCGGCGGCGAAGTGATTACCCGGGCGGGGGGCGAGGCGGTCACTATTCCAGGCAATGAGTTGTATACCGCGATGCAAACCGGCGTGGTCGACGCGACCGAATGGGTTGGGCCCTACAACGACCTCGCCTTCGGCTTTCACCAGGTGGCCAAATACTACTATTACCCCGGCTGGCAAGAGCCCGGCTCCACCCTCGAGTTGATTATTAACAAAACCGCGTGGGATTCCCTGCCGGACGATCTGCAGGCCATTGTCGAAGCCGCCGCCCGCGCCGCCAATCAGGACATGCTGGACGAATACACCGCGCGCAACAACGCGGCGCTGGTGGAAATCGTGGATAAACATGGCGTGCAATTGCGGCGTTTGCCGGACGACGTGTTAGTCGCGCTGCACAAAATCAGCGATCAGGTCCTGCAGGAAATTGCCGCCGAGGATCCGTTAGCCAGGCAGGTGTACGACTCGCAAAAAGCCTTTCAGAAACAGGTCGGCGCTTACCACAAAATTTCTGAAGAAGCGTACTACGAGGCGCGCGCCCTGGAATAACCGCCGGGCGCTGTGTTTTCCCGCCCGAGGCACACCCATCGCAGCCGTTGACGTT
>JBFJKD010000010.1:0-21964 GCA_041635095.1 Porticoccaceae bacterium | reverse complement strand
CCCGCGTGGAAAGTCGATGATATCGACGGCCGACCCGCGGCGCGGGAAACCGACACGTTCGATACCTTTATGGAATCGTCCTGGTACTACGCGCGCTTTACCTGCCCGGATTTCGACAGCGGCATGCTCGACCCCGAACGCGCCAACTACTGGCTACCCGTCGATCAATATGTCGGTGGCATCGAACACGCCATTCTGCATCTGCTGTACGCGCGCTTTTTCCATAAACTGATGCGCGACGCTGGCCTGCTAAATTCCGACGAACCATTTACCCGTTTACTGTGCCAGGGCATGGTATTGAAAGACGGCAGTAAAATGTCGAAATCCAAAGGCAATACCGTCGATCCCCAGGCCCTGATCGACAGCTACGGGGCGGATACTGTGCGCCTGTTTACCATGTTTGCGGCACCCCCCGAACAATCTCTCGAATGGTCGGACGATGGCGTGGCTGGCGCGTCGCGCTTTTTGCGCCGCCTGTGGACCTATTGCCGCGAGCATCAGGCTGGCGTCATTGCCAGTGTTCACTGTTTGCAAACCGACCGCCTGATGTTAGCGCCCGACCTGTGCACAACGTTGAATGACACGCAGAAAATCCTGCGCAGGGAGATTCACACTGTTTTGAAAAAAGCCCAGCAGGACTACGAAAAAAACCAGTTCAACACGGTGGTGTCGGCCTGCATGACGATTCTCAACCAGCTGTCGGCACAGGGGACGCGCTCTGCCCCAGGGGATAGCTCACCAACCTGCCCGGTGACAGCCGAGGGCGTAGCGATCCTGCTGCGTCTGCTGTCGCCCATTGTGCCCCACCTGGCGCACCTGCTGTGGCGGGAGATGGGTTACGGTACCGATATTTTGTCTGCCCCCTGGCCCCTGATCGACGAGACAGCCCTGGCGCGCGCTGCCCTCGACATGGTGGTGCAGGTCAACGGCAAGGTGCGCGGACAGATTACGGTTGCCAACGGTTCCGACAACGGGACTATCGAGCACGCCGCATTAACCGAACCCAACGTGCAACGCTTTACGGATGGCAAGACCATCCGTAAAGTGATCGTCGTGCCCAACAAGCTGGTGAGCATTGTCGCCAACTAGCTACTACCAAGAGACGTTACCATGACCGCAACGCGCACTACTCTGCTTATCGCCCTGCTCGGCGCCCTGCTTGCCGCCGGTTGCGGCTGGCACCTGCGGGGTACCTCCGATATACCCGACAACATCGAGAGCCTGCATATCAGCGCCCGCAACCTCAACAGCGCTCTGGTGGAAGATCTGCGCCGGGCGCTGGTGAGCAACGGCATTACCGTGGTCAAAAATGCCACCGAGGCCAAATACAGCTTGGTGCTACTCGCTGAAAACAGCGACCGCCGCACCGCATCCATCGGCGCCAGCGCGCGGGTCGCCAAACTCCTGCTCACGGAAAGCATCGATTTTCTGATACTCGCGGCGGATGGCACCCAGGTTCTGGGCCGCACCACGGCCACTACCGAGCGTCAGTTCGAATACAACGAGAACAATGTGTTGACCACCGACGATGAAGCGCTGTTGTTGCGCGCCGAGATGCGCAGCGAACTGGTACACAAAATTCTTAACCGCCTGCGCTTTGTCAGCCATCGTACATCCGACAATGCGCCTGCACCCTGAACAAACCGGGCAACACCTTCAGCAAACGCTGTTACCGGTTTATCTGATCGCTGGAGACGAGCCCTTACTGGTACAGGAAACGGCTGACGCGATTCGCTCCGCAGCGCGCGCACGGGGCTTTGCCGATCGCGAACTGTTCCATGTCGACGACAAAAGCTTTGCGTGGCACCAACTACTCAACGAAGCCAGTCATCTGTCGCTGTTTGCACAAAAAAAAATTCTGGAGTTGCGTCTACCTTCTGGAAAAATCGGGGCGGATGGCAGTCTCGCTCTGCAGGAATATTGCGCACATCCGAGTGATGACAATCTGTTGTTAATTATCAGCACAAAAATGGACAGCGCCACTTTAAAAAGTAAATGGGCCAAAACGCTGGATGCGAGCGGCGCTATCGTGCAAGTGTGGCCGGTCACCGCCCAGCAGATGCCCCGCTGGATAGAGCAGCGACTCAAACAGGCGGGCATTCGCGCTAATGCCGCAGCCCGGGAAATACTAACCCACCGCGTCGAAGGCAATCTTTTAGCCGCTGTGCAGGAAATTGAAAAATTGAAACTACTGGTAACTGGTGACGTGGTAGATGCCACCACCATGTCCACGGTGGTGGCCGACAGCGCACGCTATAACGTTTTTGCTTTGGTGGATACCATGCTTGAAGGCGATGCGGCGGCCGCCTGTCGCCAACTCCGTGGTCTGCGCGAGGAAGGCACCGACGCGACGGCGATTCTATGGGCTATCACGCGGGAATTGCGCACGCTCAACAAGGCATGCGATGCCGCCAGCGGCGGGGAGCGTTCGGATTGGGCACTAAAAAAAATGGGTATCTGGGAAAAGCGCCAACCGTTGGTGCGCGGCGCCCTGCGGCGCCTGACGTCCACACAATTAACACGTATGCTTCGCCAGGCCGCTGGCATTGATCGCGCCATCAAAGGCATGCGCAGCGCCTCGCCCTGGGATGAACTATGCACACTGGTTTTGAGTGTGTGTGGCGTTAATACATTGAATCTACGTAGTCTGGGTTTGACACTGAGAGAGTAGGCGCACGGTTTGATGCCGTTGCTCCGGTCAATTTGAACAGGGAGACACCTATTGTGAAAAGCCGCGAAATCCATCTTGTAAAACGCCCTTCCGGAATGCTCGACGCCAGCTGCTTCAAACTGGTTGATAACGACGTCGGTGAAACCCTCGGTGACGGCGAAGTGTTGATCAAAAATCTGTGGATGTCCGTGGACCCCTATATGCGCCCACGCATGAATGACGTGAAAAGTTATATTCCGCCATTTGCCCTCAACGCCGTGCTCGACGGCGGTGCAGTGGGTGTGGTCATCGCCTCCAAAAACCCGAAGTATCCGGTTGGCACCGGGGTGGAAAGTATGCATGGCTGGCGAGAGTATTTTGTAGGTGATGGCAAGGGTCTCGGTATCCGCAACTTTGCTAATGCCAAGCCCGAGGCCTATCTGGGATTGTTAGGTATGCCAGGGCTCACCGCTTATATCGGCACCAAAGTCCTCGGCAAGGCGCAACCCGGGGACACGGTGTATGTATCCGCTGCTGCCGGTGCCGTAGGTTCCGTGGCCTGTCAAATTGCGTTAGCTATGGGCTGTACGGTAGTGGGTAGCGCAGGCTCCGACGCAAAAATTGACTGGCTTATGCAACACGCCGGGGTCCACGCGGCGTTTAACTATCGGCACGAGCCGGACTATCAGGCAGCGCTACAACGCCTGTGCCCGCAGGGTATCGACCTTTACTTTGACAACGTGGGCGGCGGCGCTCTGGACGCCACTCTCACCGTGATGAACCGCCAGGGACGCATCGTGTGCTGCGGCAGTATCGAGGATTATAACAAGACCGGTGCCGAGCAACGGGGCATAAAGAACCTGTTCCACATTATTGGCAAAGGCTTGACCATGACCGGCTTTATCGTATTTGACTACATGGACGACTACCACAAGCCCTTTGCTGCGGACATGGGCCGCTGGCTCGCGGAGGGCAAACTCAAGGTCCACGAAACCGTTTATGAGGGTATTGAAAAAGCTCCCGAGGCTTTAATGGGCCTGTTTACCGGTGCCAATACCGGCAAAATGCTGGTCAAGCTGGGGGAACTGGATTAGCGGAATTTTGTCCGCATATCCGCGCACTGTAGATCACCTCTGGATGGCGCTAGCTGGCGTCAGCGGTCGACAGAAAAAATTGCTTGGCGGTGCGTCCACTCTTTGACGCGCGGGTCATAGCGTACTGCAAGGCAGCGCGGTGCAACACTTCGCGATCTCCATGAAAGTCCCTGAACAAAGAATCCACGATGGCGAGATACTGTTCAGTGTTGTTTGGATAAAACGACAACCACAAACCAAAACGATCGGCCAACGACAGCTTTTCCTCCACCGTGTCGCCGTAGTGAAGCTCACCGTCCACCAGCTCCACACCCTGATTGTCGACACGCTGCTCGGTGACCAAATGACGCCGATTAGACGTCGCGTAAATCAGTACATTTTCGGGGGGCAGTTCGATGGAGCCTTCGAGAACACTTTTCAGGTGTTTGTACGCCGTCTCCCCCTCTTCAAAGGAAAGGTCGTCACAAAAAACAATAAATCGCTGGGGCACTTCGCGAATTTCGTCGACTATTTCCGGCAAATCGATCAGATCATTTTTATCGATTTCAATGACCCGCAACTGGCGTGCGGCGTATGCATTGAGCAAGGCCTTGATCAGCGAGGATTTACCCGTACCGCGTGTGCCCCACAACAACACATTGTTGGCGGATTGACCGGCCAAAAAACGCTCCGTATTTACCAACAACGCTTTCTTTTGGGCATCTATACCCAATAGATCGCCGAGCGTAATCGAATCGAGCCGCCGCACTGCCCGTAAACGGCCCCGGTGCGAATGCCAGATCGCCGCCAGCGTTGTCTCCCAGTTAATCGACATAAAATCTGCGCAACCTCACTGTAATAATCGCCGTTTCTCACTCCCGCAGCGCGGCCGCGGTCAGGGGTACATCATACTCCAGGCAGCGGTTTTTATAACGGGTGAGGAACGCAATTGAAAGTTACCCGCGGGTAAAGCATAATAATTGCACCTTCGATAACTGCCCAGTGGGCTTTATACGACTTACATGGGCGGCAGGTTTCACACATACTCTGGCGATGACAACAAATAGTAAGGGGTGAAGATGGACCGGGGACTGGGGTATTGGCTGACCAAACGGGAAATGATTTCGGGCAACCGCCTGGCGCTGGTCAACCGCCATAAACGATTTACCTACAAACAGATGAACCGGCGCTGCAATCAACTCGCCCATGCCCTGCGCGACAGCGGCGTGCGGCCAGGTGATCGTGTCTGTTCACTATTGATGAACGGCCACGAACAGCTCGAATTGATTTTCGCGGTGGCCAAGCTGGGCGCGATCTTTTTGCCTATCAACTATCGCCTGACGGTCCCCGAAATCGAATACATCGTGAAAGATTCCGGCGCACGCACGTTGTTTTTTCACGACGAATTCAGGCACCTTGCCGCAGGGGTGGGGGAACTCGTGCATCTGGACACCACCCTGTATTGCGGTAACGCCAGAGCCTGTAACGACGATGCCGATTACGAAGCGTTTATCGCCAGCGGTTCGGAAGATGAAATCAACGCCAGCGTCAGTGCCGACGACGTGGCGCTACTGATGTATACCTCGGGCACGACCGGACGCCCCAAGGGGGCAATGCTCACCCACGCGGCACACGCGGTGAACGTTTATCACACCACCCAGCGCCTGCCGATCCATGCCGAGACCGTCGCCCTTGGGGTGGCACCGATGTTCCACATCGGCGGCACCAGCGTGACCGTCCTTCAGACGCTGTTCCAGGGCGGCACCGTGGTAACTCTGCCAGAGTTTGATGCCGTCAAGGTGCTTGAAGCGACCGAAAAAGAGCGGATTACAGCGCTGTTCTGTGTACCCTCCATGTGGCAGATGATCGTGGAAGAGCTTGAGAAAAAGGATTTTGACCTGAGTTCTGTAGAATTTTTGATGACCGGCGCCGCGCCCACGCCACTAAAAATTCTCGCTTATTTCAAAGACCGGGGGCTGGATATCTACGAAGGGTTCGGCATGACAGAAATGGCGCCATTGGTCACCATTCTCGATAAATGGGATTGCGAACGCAAGAATGGGTCGGTGGGCTACCCGGCGTTTTTTGTCGACGTGCGCACCGTCGATGACAACGGCAACGATGTGGGTGCGAATGCCATCGGGGAGGTAATTTGTCGTGGCCCCAATATGCTCAAGGGCTACTGGAATAAACCCGAAGCCACCGCCGAGGCCCTGCGCGGCGGCTGGTATCACTCCGGTGACCTGGGCTACCTGGACGACGAGGGCTTTCTCTATATTGTAGATCGCAAGAAAGACATGATTATCAGCGGCGGCGAGAATGTCTATCCGGCGGAACTGGAGCAGGCTATGTACCAACTCTCGGCGATTGCCGAAGTAGCGGTGATCGGCGTACCCCACGAAAAATGGCAGGAGGTTCCCGCTGCGATTATCGTGGTGAAAGCGGGCGCAAGCTTGAGCGAGGATGATCTGATTGCCTTTTGCAACGAACGCCTGGCGCGCTTCAAAGTACCGAAGGTAGTGCATTTTGTTGCCGAGCTGCCGAAATCCGGCGCTGGAAAAATTCTCAAAACAGAATTACGAAAACAATTCGGGGGTTATCGCGCCGGGGACAAATAATCCGCACGACATCTTGCTAATCGTTACATGAAAAAAGGGGCTTACGCCCCTTTTTCTTGCCACCTTTTCTTGCCACCGTACCTGTCGATGTTTAGTTGGCGAGAGTTTCTCAGGCACCTTTTAACACAGCGGTTATGGCCTGCGCGACGTAATCGATATTTGACTGGCTGAGGCCCGCAATATTGATGCGACTCGACCCCACCATATAAATGCTGTAATCCCTGCGCAGACGCTCGACTTGCTCCGGCGTAACGCCCAGAAACGAAAACATGCCGTGCTGGCGTTGAATAAACGAAAAATCCTGTGGCGCACCCTTTGCTGCCAGATTTGCCACCAGATCCTTGCGCAGGGAATTAAGGCGGTCGCGCATGGGGGTCAACTCCGCCAGCCAGGCGGCGGTGAGTTCAGAGTCCTGCAAGATAGTGCCGACAATCGCCCCGCCGTGGGAAGGGGGCATGGAATAATTGCCGCGCACCACATTATTGATATGGGTTAAGGTCGCGTCGGCAACCGCAGGCGATTTACCCACCACCGACAAACTGCCAACCCGCTCCCGGTATAACCCGAAATTTTTTGAACAGGAGCTAGCCACCAGCACCTCCGGCAGACGTTGTGCCATCAAGCGCACGCCGTAAGCGTCCTCCTCAACCCCGCGCCCGAAACCTTGATAAGCCAGATCGATAAACGGTAAAAAACCGCGACGCTCGGCCAGCTCGGTAAGTGCCTGCCACTGCTTTTCGGTTAAATCCGCGCCGCAAGGGTTGTGACAACAGCCGTGCAGTAGCACGACATCACCACTGCCCGCCTCCGCCAGCGCGGACAGCATAGCGTCGAACGTAAGGGTATGACTGTCTTTGTCGTAGTAGGGATACTGGGTTAGTTTAAGCCCTGCGTTGCCCAGCAATGGCATATGATTCGCCCAGGTGGGATCGCTCACCCACACGGTAGTCTGCGGCGCGCAGCGCTTTAACAGTTCGGCACCGATCCGCAACGCACCGCAGCCACCGGGGGTCAACACCGTGCGCACACGATTATCCCGCAACGCCGCGTGCTGCGCGCCAAACATCAGATCGCGAATACTCTGATTAAATTCCGGAACACCGGCCGGGCCGATGTAGGATTTGCTGTCTTCTATTTTGTAAAACCTGCCCTCCGCGTCCTTCACCGCCGCCATAATCGGCGTCGCTCCGGATTCATCGCGGTACACGCCAACACCTAAATCGACTTTCAACGGATTGGCGTCTTCACGGAAACTGGCCAACAATCCAAGGATTGGGTCCGGCGCCAGGGCGTCAAGGGATGCGAACATGATTTCCTCGTGAACAGCTAACAGATGAGCGGGAAAAAAACGCGGCGAAAACGCAACGTGACCAGCGCGTATTGTATCGCCATTTGCGCGACTGCCGGGAGTATTTTAGGCATGGCCCACAACATTTTTGTTGCAACGGCACGTCCGAAACCGCACATGCGCGACGCCAGGCACCAAGCCAGACCGCGCAACCAACACCGCAACTAACGACGTACCAGGCCCCCTGTGCCGACGTTAACGCGCTTTGAGCAACGTGTTGAGGGCCTGCAGGCGCCCGACGGTTCCGATATCCCACCAGCTCCCGTCGTAGCGTTCGCCGTTTACAAAACCCGCGTCGATGCTGCCAGACAACACGTCGCGCAGCGGAAATTTTTCACTGCCCGATTGATGCAGTGCAAAAATTTCCGGCCACATGATACTTATGCCACTGAAGGTAAGTGTTGCAGCACTATGCTGTGGGTGGCGCACCACCCCTGCAGCGTCCAACGTAAAATCCCCTTGCTGGTGGTGG
The DNA here is from genome assembly GCA_041635095.1 of Porticoccaceae bacterium. GTDB lineage: Bacteria > Pseudomonadota > Gammaproteobacteria > Pseudomonadales > Porticoccaceae > JBFJKD01. The sequence continues at coordinate 13,803 of JBFJKD010000010.1, read as the reverse complement.
GGAGGGTTGGGCACCAACACCAGATGTGCATCCTGCTCTGCGGACCAGTCCTGCGCGACCAATTTCTCCAACGGATAATCCGTCCAGATATCACTGTTTATCACCAGAAAAGGATCCCGACCGAGCAACGGTAGCGCCCGCCGAATGCCGCCACCTGTTTCCAGGGGCTGCGGTTCGCGCGACCACAGTACCTCCACCCCAAACCGGGAGCCGTCCCCCACATAGGCTTCAATTTTTTCCCCAAGCCACGATGTGTTGATGACCAACTGGCGCACCCCGGCCCGGGCGAGTCGCTGTATGTGGTATTCGATCAGTGGCTTGCCATGGGCAGCCAGCAGCGGTTTAGGCGTACTATCGGTTAGGGGCCGTAGTCTTTCTCCGCGGCCCGCAGCCAGAATTATTGCTTTCATAAGTTAATCCCGCCTCTTTACGGGCATGCACCATCGGCACGCCATGTTTAGCTACTGGCGGACTAATCTCCAGCCGATTCTACAGCCCGATACCAGGGTTGGCCCATGGCAACAGGCAGTAATTTTGCACGCAGCCACCGGGAAAATTCGCGGGTTGGCACATAGTTATCCGCCGCTTCAAGGGTATAACGAATCACCAGCGGCAGATCGTCCAGGTAGCGGTGTTTACCGTCGCGCAAAGACAAGCGCGCAAAGATACCCAACACCTTGATATGCCGCTGCAAGCCCATCAGGTCAAACCAGCGTAGAAAAGTCTGGTCATCAACCGACGTCATCAATCCGGCGCCGACCAGCCGGTCCCGATAGTGCAATGCTCGTTGGCGCACCATCGCTGGCGGCCAACGTATATAGCAATCCTTAAGCAGCGACACCAGATCGTAGGTGATCGCGCCCACCACGGCATCCTGATAATCCACCACGCCCACACCATCACCCGGTAGCACCAGTAAATTACGGGCGTGGAAATCCCGATGCACCACCACCTGAGGTTGCTGCAACGCATTATCAATCAAGGCTGCAAACAACGAATCGAGGCTACATTGTTCGTCACTGGCCAGGCTTATCCCCAGCAGCTCCCCTACGAACCACTGTGAAAATAACGCCATTTCACGATGCAATCCCGCGCAATCGTAATTAGCAAACAATCCGGCAGGCGGTTGAATAGTTTGCATAGCCAGCAGGGAGTCTTCCGCAGCACTGTACAGGGCAGCGGCCGTGTCTGCCCGCAGAGCTTCCAGGTACAGTTGATCACCGAGGTCCTCCTGTAGCATATAACCGTGCTGGTAATTGACGGCGTACACCCTGGGAACATGCACATCCCCCGCCGCCAGCACCAACCCTTTGCGTACAAAAGCGACATTGTCCTCACGCTCGGGCGGCGCTATTACCGCTATCACAGAAGGATTTGAATTAACCCGAAAATAATGCCGGAAGCCGGCGTCACCAGTAAGCGCACACAAGGAAATATCCGATTGCTGCGACGGGAACGGGAGATAGGTTTTTACCCACAACAGCAAAGCATCGCGATCCATGGCATTCCTGTCGGCAAAAGGGGGCGTTTAAGAGTCGAGGCCGTTATTTTAGACGAATACCCACGCCAAGACTCGCACCCGTGCGAACTTTAGGTAAAATGGCGCTCTGGATGGGCCATGACGGGGCAACCCGGTCGTCACCTTTACACTGGACAACAAGAATGCCACACGCCATGCAACGAATTCGCATCCCACCGCGGTTTGCAGCCCGTTTTTCTCCCGGATTACTTTTTGGTGTGTTGCTGTGCGCGGCCGTTCCGGGGATGGCCGAGACGGAAAATCATATGGAGTGGATTTGCCGCGCCGGTAGTGACGGTGGCTGGGATTGCTCGGAGCAAGCGGTACCGGGTGCCGCCTTTGATCGCCCTAAACACCGCGCGGCCGCGCGCAGCGCCAAAGCGCCGCCCAAGGATGAGCCGCGCGTTAAGGTAGCGCGCAACCTGGACTGGGTAGATGAATCCGCGCTAACCGCGGCACAGCGGGAAAAATTGGCATCGGGCTGTTGTGGGGACTATATCGAGCCTGCGCGGGATTACCCGGATGCGGACCTCGATCCGGACACTTCGTCGCTGCGCGCCAGTGCCGACAAAACCGAAGCTCAGGGAGAAGTTGCCACGCTGACTGGCGACGTGCAGGTATCCCGTGGCTATCGCCAGGTGCGCAGCGACTCGGCAGTGGTTGACCAGGGCCAGCGCACCGTAACCTTGCAGGGTAACGTACAGCTGCGGGAACCGGGCCTGTTGTTACTGGGCAATGGTGCCAGAGTCAATATGGACAGCAACGAAGTGCAAATCGACGACGCCACCTATGTGTTTCACGAATCGGGGATTCGCGGCACTGCGGGCCAACTGCGACGCGGCACCGACGATATCATTTACATCGACAACGCGACTTACACCACCTGCGAACCGGGCAACAACACCTGGCTGTTAAGTGCTGGCAATGTACGGATAGATCCCAAAACCGGCCTGGCGACCGCGCGCAATATGTGGGTCAAAGCAAAAGATGTGCCGGTCCTGTACCTGCCGTGGATTCGCTATCCGTTAGACGACCGTCGCGCCTCGGGGTTATTGTTTCCCCTGCTCAGCATCGGTAATGAGAACGGTCTCGATATCGCGCAACCCATCTATCTCAACCTGGCACCCAATTACGACGCCACCATTACGCCCCGCTATATACAGCAGCGCGGACCGATGATGGAGCTGGAAACTCGGCACCTGTCACCCTACACGGAAACCGTGGTGGGCGGCGCCTATCTGTGGAACGATGACGGTGGCGACGACTCGGACGAGGAGATCAATATCGATCCGGTTACCGGAAAGCGACCCCATGAGGGGGATACGCGCTGGCTGGTCAATATCGACCACACCGGGGGCATTGGCTACGCCTGGAACACCGAGATTGATTACACCAAGGTTAGCGATGCTGAGTACTTTCGCGATCTGGGCAACCGCACCCTCGAGGTCAGCAGCCAAACCCATATGAAACAGCTGGCTTCGGCGGGCTATCGCACGGATAACTGGCGCTTCAACATGATGGGCGTGGAGTATCAAACCCTGATTGAGAACACCGGCGAGCAGTACCAGCAGTTGCCTCGCCTGGATGCCGATGGCCGCTATTATTTTAACAATCTCGACTTGCTGTTGACCCTCGATAACCAGTACACCATGTTCGATCACAACGACAGCGGGCGCGTCACGGGTAATCGCCTGCGCATGGATTACGGACTGACCTGGGACAAGCAATGGCTGTGGGGCTATTTTAAGCCGTCATTTATCGCCAAATATCTCAGTTACGATCTGGACCGCCCGGTGCTTCCTGGTGGAGATGACAGTCCCAACGCTCTGGTGCCAGTCGCCACTATTGATACCGGCCTGTATTTTGAGCGGGATACCACGCTGCTGAAAGGTCACGTACAAACTTTCGAGCCACGTCTGTACTATCTGAACTCGGATTATGAAGACCAGATCGACCACCCCAACTTTGATACCGCCGACCTCACCTTCAGTTACCAACAACTGTTTCGCAACGACCGCTTCGCCGGCAGCGACCGTATCGGCGACACCGAGCAGGTTACGCTGGGTTTCACCAGCCGCCTGATCGATCTCAGCACCGGCCTGGAGCGCGTGCGCGCCAGTATCGGGCAGGCGTTCTATATGGATGACCGCTATGTGTCCGCAGATCCAACGCTGAGCAAGGACATACTGTCCGACTCCGCCCTGTTGGCGGCGCAGCTGGCGCTGCTGACGAATCCCGGGCAAAGACAACTCGCGGCGCAAACTGCGGCGGAGCTCCTCAACAATGAATCCGATGTCGCCGCAGAGCTGGCGCTGGTAATCAATCCGCAATGGCGCTTTCAGTCAGACATGCTGATGGACCCGGACACCAATAAAATTGACAAAGGCAATCTAAGCTTGCGCTACCTCAACGGCAATAACGCCATTTTTAACATGATTTACCGCTACAGCCGGGCCATACCCCGTTTGCTCACGGATGGTACCGTAGTGCTGGATACGATTGAACAGGGGGATATCTCGACCATCCTGCCCATTTCCGACAACTGGAGTCTGGTGGGCCGTTGGAACCACGACATCACCAACAGTCGCGAACTTGAAGTGTTTGGCGGCTTCGAATACAACAGTTGCTGCTGGCGCGCCAGTGTCGTTGCGCGACGCTGGCTCGATCGGAATGACATTCTGCTGGCGCCGCAAAATGATTTGCAATACGACGAGGGTATTTTCTTTCAGTTCCAATTTAAAGGCCTGGGTGGTACCGGTGCGCGGGTGGACGACATCCTCAGCGACGGTATTTACGGCTACCAACCTCCGCAAAACTGATCCGATAATTCTGTGAGAACCGCCATGTATTGCGCCAAATTCCGGTTACTGGTTTTTTTGATAGCGGTCTGCGTCAGCGCCCAGAGCGCTGCCCAGCTGCAACTGCTGGATAAAGTAGCAGCCGTCGTCAACGACGACGTGATTATGGCGAGCGAATTGCAGGAGCAGGTCGCGATTATCTATCAGCGCATCTCGGCTTCCGGCACACAACCGCCGCCACAGGAAGTATTGATCCCACAGGTTCTGGAAAAACTTATTCAGGATCGACTGCAACTGTCCATGGGGCTGCGCGCTGGCGTCAAGATTAGCGACGCTGAACTTAATCAGGCCATGACCCGACTGGCGCAGCAGCAGAACCTGAGTCTCGACGAATTTCTGGCCATTGCCGCGCGGGAGGGATTAAATCCTGCCGCACTCAAAGCGCAGATGAAGGACGAGATGATTATCGCGCGCGTGCAGCAGAGTCAGGTACAACGGCGCTTCGCCGTCACCGATCAGGACATCGACAACTTTCTAAAATCCGAGGAGGGAAAGTTTCTTTCCTCTCCGGACGTCAACGTCGGACACATACTGCTGCCAGTATCCTCCGGCGCGGATAAAGAAACCGTGCAGCAAGTGTTGGACAAAGTCGAAAACCTGCGCCAGCAAGCCAATAACGGCACCGATTTTCGCCAGCTCGCTATTGCCCACTCCACCGGACAGAACGCGTTGCAGGGCGGTGATATCGGCTGGCGCAAAAGTGCACAGTTGCCCAGTATTTTTGCCACCGTTCTGGCCGAATTACAGCCTGGGGATATCAGTGCACCAATTCGCAGCGATGCCGGCTTTCACTTACTCAAACTGTATGACCGTCGCGGCAACACCGAGGAACTCATTCAGCAGAGTATGGTTCGACATATTCTGATTAAACCCAACGAAATTCGCAGCGAGGAAGATGCCCGCATTATGTTGCTGGATTTGCGCGAACGTATCGCTGCGGGCGAAGACTTCGCGGATCTCGCCCGCCAGTTTTCCGAAGATAGTGGATCCGCGCTCAATGGTGGCAGCGTGGGCTGGTCTGTTCCCGGGCAGTTTGTACCACAGTTTGAACAGGCTATTCAGGAAGCTCAGATTAACGTAATCGGCGAACCTTTTCGCACTCAGTTTGGCTGGCATTTGCTACAGGTAACCGAGCGCCGACACCAGGATTTCAGTACGGAAATTATGCGCAACCAGGCACAGAATGTGTTACGCCAACGCAAGTTTGAGGAAGAATTGCCAATCTGGCTGCAGGAAATTCGCGACGAGGCGTTTATCGATATCAAACTATGACCCTACGCTTGGCGGTAACGCCGGGTGAGCCGGCCGGCATTGGCCCCGATCTTATTATTCAACTGGTGCAACGCGGCTACCCACACGAATTGGTAGCCTACACTGATCCCGATTTACTGCAGCTGCGCGCGCAACAACTGGGCCTGCCGTTGCGACTGCGTCAACCTGCTGACCCACCGCAACCACTGGGTCCGGGTGAACTCGCCATCCATACTCTGACGTTGACCGCCCCGGCAATTGCCGGACAACTCAACCCGGCCAACAGCCCGTTTGTACTGCAAAGTCTGGAGCGGGCCACCAGCGACTGTGTGCGCGGCCATTGTGCCGCACTGGTTACTGGCCCGGTACATAAGGGTGTAATTAACGACGCGGGTATAGCGTTTAGTGGCCACACTGAGTACCTGGCAGCGTTAACCCACACCGCCAATGTGGTCATGTTGCTGGCCACCGAAGGCTTGCGGGTCGCGCTGGCAACCACTCACCTGCCCCTCGCCAGCGTAGCGCAGACCATCACGCCGCAGCTGCTGGAAACGGTTATTACGATTTTGCACCGCGACCTGCAAACCCGATTTGGTCTTGAGCAACCGCGAATTCTGGTGTGCGGGTTAAACCCCCACGCAGGCGAAGGCGGTTATCTCGGCACCGAGGAGCGGGACATCATCACCCCAACGCTGGACCGCCTGCGGGCACAGGGTATAAATCTGCAGGGTCCACTACCCGCTGATACCTTATTCACGCCGAAGTATCTGCAACAGGCCGACGCCGTACTGGCGATGTTTCACGATCAGGGTCTGCCGGTATTAAAATACGTTGGCTTCGGCAAAGCAGTCAACATCACCCTCGGCCTGCCGATCATTCGTACGTCTGTCGACCATGGCACGGCACTGTCACTCGCAGGTAGCGGTCAGGCCGCCGGCGGCAGTTTACTCGCCGCGCTTGACTATGCAGTCACCATGGCGACACGGGCGCCCTCCCCATGAGCGGCCTCAACCATCGTCCGCGCAAACGTTTCGGACAGAACTTTCTGATCGATCAGCACATCATCAATGACATTCTCTCCGCCATCGCGCCGCACAGCGGGGACCATCTGGTGGAGATAGGGCCCGGGAGAGGCGCGCTGACCGCACCGTTGCTGACCCAGTGCCCGACTCTGAAAATGATCGAACTCGATCGCGACCTGGTCACCGCATTGCAAACAAAATTTGCCCACTATCCACACTGCCAAATACTACAAAGCGACGCACTCAAATTTGATTTCTCCACGTTGTTTGCCGCGTCACAACCGCTGCGCATCGTCGGCAATTTGCCATACAACATCTCCACCCCATTGATTTTTCACCTGCTCAGCTACGTCGATCATATTGCGGATATGCACTTTATGCTGCAAAAAGAAGTGGTCGACAGACTCGCAGCGCGGCCTGGCAATAAACACTATGGGCGATTGAGTGTCGCGGTACAGTATCGCTGCCGAGTAGACGCGCTGGTCGCAGTTCCCCCACACGCTTTCGCGCCCGCACCAAAAGTTGAATCCGCCTTCGTGCGCCTGACACCCCTGCGTCCGATGCCGTTCAGCGCCAACGATCCAGCGCTATTGCGGCGTCTGGTCAATACCTGCTTTCAACAGCGCCGCAAAACCCTGCGCAATAGCCTTAAATTACTGGTCAGCACGGAGCTTGCCGAAACGCTCGACGTCGATCTCAAGGCCCGCCCGGAAACACTGTCCGTCGCCGATTTTGTTAAACTCTCCAATCAATTGAGCTGTTTGTTATGAACGACCCGCTACCGTACTGCCCGATAGAGATTACCGCCAGGGTTCAATACCTCCCCGACCAATCCCAACCCGGCAACAGCCGCTTTGCCTTTGCTTATCACATTACCATTGCCAACCACGGCTCCGAACCAGCACAACTGATTAGCCGACACTGGATTATTACCGACGCCAATGAAGCGCGCCAGGAAGTACAGGGTATCGGCGTAATCGGACAACAACCCACCATCTTACCCGGGGACGCCTATCGCTATACCAGCGGCGTCGTGCTGGATACCGAAGTCGGTACCATGGAGGGCAGCTATCAAATGCTCAGCCACGATGGCGAAATGTTCGACGCGCCGATTCGGCCTTTTTTACTGGCGGCACCCGGTGTACTTCACTAGTAGCCGCACTCCGTGACCATATACGTCGTCGGCGATGTGCAGGGCTGTTGCGACCCGCTGCAACGGCTGTTACACCAGGTACAGTTTGATCCACCGCGGGACCAGCTGTGGTCGGTAGGCGATCTCGTTAATCGCGGCCCGGCCTCCCTGCAAACCCTGCGCTACGTGAAAACGCTCGGCACCAGCTTTCGCATGGTGTTGGGCAATCACGATTTGCATCTGTTGGCGGTGGCGCGACGCGGACGGGGCGCCAAACCCGGGGACACCCTCAGCGCAATCCTGCGCGCTCCTGATTGCGCGGAGCTGCTGGACTGGCTACAGGTGCAGCCGCTGTTGATCCACGCCGCGGGCTACACGCTGGTACATGCCGGGATTCCTCCCCAATGGACCCTACAGGAAGCGCAGGAACGCGCCGCGGAGGTCGAAGCGGTATTGCGCTCGCCGCCCCAGGCGGAGCAATTTTTTGCGGCGATGTATGGCAACCAGCCGGACATCTGGTCCGCACATTTGTCCGCGCCGGAGCGCTGGCGAACAATCACTAATTATTTTACGCGCATGCGTTTTTGTGACGCGCACGGCCGCCTGGAACTGCGCAGCAAACAACCGCCGGAGAGTCCACCAGCGGGTTTTGCACCCTGGTTTAGCCATACCAGCCGACGCACACAGAATGACAAAATTATCTTTGGTCACTGGGCTGCGCTAGCGGGACGGGACGCGGGCGCGAATATTTTCCCACTGGACACCGGCTGTGTGTGGGGTGATCGACTGCGCTTGATGCGCCTGGATAACGAACAGTATGTCGAAATTCCGTGCAACGCCGTACATAAATAATTTGCTTAACGCAGCGTACCAATAAATTCCGCAACGGCAGCGCCAATTTCATGGGGAGAATCCTCCTGCACAAAATGCAGTCCCGGCACCGTAACTTCCCGTTGGTTGGGCCAGCTGCGACAATAATCGCGCGGCGCTCCGGTAAGGATCATGCCCGGATCCGCGTTAACAAATAATTTGGGTACGGGCGACGACGCCAACCAATGGCCGTAGTTGGTAACGATATTCACCACATCTTCAGGCTCCCCGCCGAGGGGAATCTGGCGCGGCCAGGTGAGCATGGGGCGGCGATCCTCCCCGCCACGCAGGTAGGGCCGCCGATATTCATCCATTTCTGTTGTAGTTAACTTGCGTAAAATAGACGAAGGCAAAATATTTTCAATAAACCTGTTGTTAACCAGCACAATGTCTTCGCCCGCTGCGGAACGCATTCCCTGAAAGATGGCGGTCGCCGCTTCTGGCCATTGCTCCCAGCTCAAGGGACACACAATTGCCTCCATATAGGCGATGCCCTGTACCGCCTCGGGGAAACGACAGGCCCAGTGAAAGCCCAGCGCCGAACCCCAATCGTGAATGACCAGCACCACATTGCGCTCGATAGCCAACGCCGAAAGAAAGCCGTCGAGGTACGCGCTGTGTTCCGCGAAGGTGTAGCGATCGGGGCCGCTGGGCTCCAGTTTATCCGAATCGCCCATGCCGATCAGATCGGGCACGATACAGCGGCCCAGACTGGCGACATGGGGGACGATATTGCGCCACAAGTACGACGACGTGGGATTGCCGTGCAGCAATACGATTGGATCGCCCTGGCCCTGTTCGATGTACGCCATCTGTCGACCGTTGACCGTAATTTTCTTTTTCACAATGTCAGTCATTATTCGATCTCCATCAGTGTCCGGAAATTTAGTCAGGAGCGCGCACTTAGATGCGGCCCCTGGATCATACATCCAACGGCAACCTGGGGACACTCACAACTCAGGTGCGCACAACTCAGGTGCGCACAGCTCAGGTGCGCACAGCTCAGGTGCGCCCGCGTAGCACCAGCGTAGCAAACCTCAGTGCATACCAACAGCGATCAGGGACACTGCTACAAATACGGGAAGGGAAATGGCAAGGAGAACGTCGGATATAACCGAATCAATGACATGTGCACGGCTCGGCGTCGAAATAGCGGAAATACCACCACAGGAGCGAAGCGGTGGGCAAAAAAAAACCGGGGCAAGCCCCGGTTTTGCCGTCGGCAGAACTACTCTGCCGTAGCGTCTTGTGATATCTCGGCGTCAGCCTGGGTCTGGCGATCCACCAATTCCACATAGGCCATCGGCGCGCTATCGCCGCTACGGTAACCGCATTTGAGAATTCGCAAGTAACCACCCGGCCGCGCTTCATAGCGCGGGCCAAGGTCGTTGAACAGCTTGCCGACTGCGGCTTTATCGCGCAACCGATCAAACGCCAGGCGGCGGTTAGCCACGCTGTCCACCTTGGACAGGGTGATCAAAGGCTCGGCTACGCGGCGCAACTCCTTGGCTTTAGGGAGCGTCGTTTTAATCACTTCGTGCTCCACCAGAGATGCTGCCATATTGCGAAACATAGCGCGGCGATGCGAGCTGTTACGATTTAACTGACGGCCACTTTTACGATGACGCATAACATTCAATTCCTGCAGACGGTTACTATCTGAGCACCGGCGCTAACCCGGGTGGGCGCGTTTCCTAAATGCTTTCGCTTTCTTTTCTAAGACTCGCTGGCGGCCAATTTTCCAGACGCATACCCAGGGACAGGCCGCGCGACGCCAGTACGTCTTTAATTTCAGTTAGAGACTTCTTGCCCAGATTCGGGGTTTTTAGTAGCTCCACCTCAGTGCGCTGAATCAGATCACCGATGTAGTAAATACTTTCCGCCTTGAGGCAATTAGCCGAGCGTACGGTCAGCTCCAGGTCATCTACCGGGCGCAGCAGAATCGGATCAATCTGATCTTCCTTCTCGACTGGTGCGGATTTCTTCTCGCTCTCGAGATCGACAAATACGGCCAGTTGCTGTTGCAGAATCGTAGCGGCGCGGCGAATAGCTTCTTCGGGATCAATAGTTCCGTTAGTTTCCAGATCCAGCACCAGCTTGTCCAGATTGGTGCGTTGCTCGACCCGCGCGCTTTCCACCACGTAGGACACGCGACGTACCGGGCTGAAGGACGCGTCGAGGTGTAAACGACCAATGGCGCGGGTCTCTTCGTCATCTCCGTGACTGTTATCGGCGGGCTGGTAGCCTCTACCGCGCTGCGCCCGCAAACGCATGGTCAGTCCTGTTTTACCCGACACATGGGCAATAATATGGTCGGGGTTCATGATTTCGACACTGGCATCGGTCTGAATGTCACCCGCAGTGACTGGACCGGTGCCAGTTTTGCTCAACGTCAGCAACACGTCATCCTTGCCATGCATAACCAGCGCTACGTTTTTGAGGTTCAATAAAATTTCAATGACGTCTTCGCGCACACCTTCAAGAGCGCTGTACTCGTGCAGCACGCCTTCAATCTCTGCCTCGACGATTGCACAGCCTGGCATAGACGACAACAGAATGCGGCGCAGGGCGTTACCCAGCGTGTGTCCAAATCCCCGCTCCAACGGCTCGAGCACTACCTTGGCGTGATTTGGGCTGTACTCCGTAACATCAATCGTGCGCGGTGTAAGCAATTCGTTCGCTAAATTTTGCATAGACATACCTGTGAGGGTCACTTAAAGCCTTACTTGATCCTTAGTTGAGCCTTACTTTGAGTAAAGTTCCACAATAAGGTTTTCGTTGATTTCGGCGGGCAAATCGGCCCGATCCGGCAGGCGCTTGTAGGTACCCTGCATCTTTCCGGTTTCAACCTCCACCCACTCAACTGCACCGCGCTGGGCAGCAAGTTGCAGCGCCGATTGAATACGCAGCTGATTTTTGGCTTTTTCGCGAATACTGACCACATCACCCGCATTAACCTGAAATGAGGGCACGTTGGCTTTTTTGCCATTTACCAGTACACAGTTGTGGGACACCAACTGACGCGCCTCGGCACGGGTAGAACCAAACCCCATGCGGTAAACCACATTATCCAGACGCTGTTCCAGCAAGCGCAGCAGATTTTCACCGGTAGCCCCACGCTGACCCGCCGCCGCTTTGTAGTAATTGCGAAACTGCGTTTCCAGAATGCCGTAAAGGCGGCGAACTTTTTGCTTTTCGCGCAACTGCACACCGTAATCCGACAAGCGCGTACGCCGTTGGCCATGCTGCCCGGGAATACTTTCCGCCCGACACTTGGACTCGAGGGGACGAATTCCGCTTTTCAGGAACAGATCGGTACCTTCCCGGCGGGACAGTTTGCAAGTTGGGCCAAGATATCTTGCCATCAGTATGAGTCCTCTTTACACGCGACGTTTTTTGGGGGGACGACAGCCGTTGTGTGGAATCGGCGTCACGTCGGTGATATTGGTAATTTTCAAACCGGTATTGTTGAGCGCACGCACGGCAGACTCCCGTCCCGGACCAGGGCCTTTGACCTCGACATCGAGGTTTTGCAAGCCAAACTCCTGAGCGGCAACCGCTGCGCGTTCCGCCGCTACCTGGGCCGCAAAAGGCGTACTTTTCCTGGAACCACGAAAACCCGAACCACCGGAGGTAGCCCAGCTGAGCGCATTCCCCTGACGATCAGTGATCGTGATGATCGTGTTGTTGAACGACGCGTGGATATGAGCAATGCCGTCAATTACAGTGCGTTTGACTTTTTTACGCGTAGTCTTCGCTGGTGTTTTCGCCATAACAGATACTTTCCTGGGTTCGCTCTTTCGTTCTCAAAATCTGGATGAATAACTATCGACCGCGTAATTCTCCACGCAACACTGCAAAGTTTTGGCTAGCGCTTGATCGGTTTACGCGGCCCTTTGCGCGTGCGGGCATTGGTTTTGGTGCGCTGCCCACGCAAGGGTAATCCACGGCGATGACGGATCCCGCGATAGCACCCAAGATCCATCAAGCGCTTGATATTCATGTTGACTTCCCGACGCAGATCGCCCTCGACGCTAAACTTGGCGACTGCGTTGCGCACTTCGTCGAGCTGCTCCGCCGACAGTTCGCTAAACTTCACCGAATGTGAAATACCTACATCATTACAAATTTTCTGGGCAGTGGTACGCCCCACGCCGTAAACATAGGTGAGTGATATCACCGCATGTTTGTTGTCTGGTATGTTGACGCCGGCAATACGGGCCATTTACATTACTCCAACTGTACTGTTCATGTGTAACTTCCCGAATCAATCCGGCGCGCTGAACTCTTTTTCCGGCCCCACCCACTACGGGTCTGGCTGGCAAAAAGGCGCAACAGGATAGCTCCGAAACCAATAAAAATCAATAAGCTACTGTTCGCACTAGCCCTGACGCTGCTTGTGACGCGGCTCTACCTTGCAGATAACCCGCACCACGCGTTTACGTCGCACCACTTTGCAGTTGCGGCAGATTCTCTTTACGGACGCTCTTACTTTCATTTTTTCACCTCAATTCGATCAGCGCAGGCCGCCGCCATAGCCTTTCATATTGGCTTTTTTGAGCAACGAGTCATACTGATTGGACATCATGTGCGATTGCACCTGCGCCATAAAGTCCATGGTTACCACCACGGCAATCAACAATGACGTTCCCCCCAGATAGAACGGTACGTTGAAGTACACATTCAAAAACTGTGGCAACAAACACACTCCCGCCATATACAAACCACCCACCAGCGTCAGGCGCGTTACCACACCGTCGATGTACTTTGCGGTTTGATCTCCGGGGCGAATTCCCGGCAGATAGGCACCACCGCGCTTCAAATTGTCTGCCACTTCGCGGGTATTAAATGTCAGCGCCGTATAGAAGAAACAGAAAAATATAATGAGTCCAGCGAACAACAGTACATGCAGCGGTTGACCGGGCCCAAGAAACAGCGATACGTCCTGCAACCAGTCCGGCGCCCCTGCGCCCTGACCAAACATCGCCGCGAGCGTCGACGGAAACAACAAAATACTACTGGCAAAAATCGCGGGAATCACACCGGCCATATTTACTTTCAGCGGTAAATGACTGCTTTGCGCGCCAAATGATTTGCGGCCCTGCTGTTGACGCTGTGCGTAATTCACCGTTATCCGCCGCTGACCGCGTT
>JBFJKD010000009.1:0-22744 GCA_041635095.1 Porticoccaceae bacterium | reverse complement strand
CCCATGGACAGTGTATCCAAACTTGCGAGCGCAGGCGAAAAACATTGCAGTTGTTTCAACAGGTCCGCTGTTCGGCGGAACGATTGTCGCTGATTCCCGACGGACGGATTGGGTCCGGGAATAACCATCAAGCCACGCAATCTTAGACGTGGCAGCGCTGCGACGGCCAGCGCCAACGCCGGGACCCGCTCCGGTGGAACGCCGGACTTACTGGCCTCGCCGTCGATATTAACCTGCAGACAGATATTCAGTGGCGGTAAGTGCGCTGGGCGCTGGGCGCTCAACCGCTGGGCTATTTTGAGTCGATCTACGCTGTGCACCCAGGCGAACTGCTCGGCAATGGTCCGGGTTTTGTTGGTTTGCATATGGCCAATAAAATGCCATTCGATGTCGAGTGCTGCGGTGGCGGCAATCTTTGCCAGTGCTTCCTGCAGGTAATTTTCGCCAAAATACCGCAGACCTGCGCGCCACGCGGCTTCTACCGCAGCGATGGGCTGCCCTTTACTAACCGCCAGAAGGTTGATGGCATTGGCATTTCTGCCGGCTTTGACCGCGTTTTTTTGCCAGCGGGTGGTGACTTCGTTGATGTTGTGGGTAATATTAGGCATATACTTGTTGGCGCTACCGGCCGCACTTGTCGGAGACCTATCAATAAAAATGGGATCGAGTAATGGATATTACAGAATTACTGGCGTTTAGTGCGAAACAAGGGGCTTCGGATCTACACCTTTCGGCGGGCCTGCCGCCGATGATTCGTATCGACGGCGACGTGCGTCGCGTCAACCTGCCAGCCATGGATCACCGCCAGGTACACGCGTTGATCTATGAAATCATGAACGACAAGCAGCGCCGCGACTTTGAAGAATTTCTGGAAACGGATTTTTCCTTCGAGGTGCCTGGAGTGGCTCGATTTCGGGTTAACGCCTTTAACCAGAACCGCGGCGCGGGAGCGGTGTTTCGTACCATTCCTTCGCGAGTACTGACCCTGGAGGACCTCGGGTTCGGCCAGGTGTTTCGCGATATTTCCATGTTTCCGCGGGGACTGGTGTTGGTGACCGGGCCCACGGGTTCCGGCAAAAGTACCACCCTGGCCGCCATGGTGGATTACGTCAACGACAATCGCTACCACCATATCCTGACCATCGAGGACCCCATTGAGTTTGTCCACGAAAGCAAAAAATGTCTGGTTAATCAACGCGAAGTGCACAAGGATACCCACGGTTTTGCCGAAGCGCTGCGCTCCGCATTGCGCGAGGATCCGGATATTATTCTGGTTGGGGAAATGCGCGACCTGGAAACCATCCGGCTGGCCCTGACCGCTGCCGAAACTGGCCACCTGGTGTTTGGCACCTTGCATACCACGTCGGCGGCCAAGACCATCGACCGCGTGGTGGATGTGTTCCCCGCCACGGAAAAATCCATGGTGCGCGCCATGCTGTCGGAATCATTGCAGGCCGTGATTTCGCAAACGCTGATGAAAAAAATCGGGGGTGGGCGCGCTGCCGCCAACGAGATCATGATCGGTACGCCCGCGATCCGCAATCTGATTCGCGAAGACAAGGTCGCGCAAATGTATTCGGCGATACAGACCGGCGCGGGTCACGGTATGCAAACCATGGATCAGTGCCTGCAGCGTATGGTTCAGCAAAAAATTGTCACGCGCGAAGCGGCGCGCGAGAAAGCCAAAATGCCAGATGATTTCTAACTGTTACAACAGCCGTATTAGCGTTGTTTTATATTTGCGAAATTGTTGCTAAGGAGAACGCACCGTGGAACTTGATACGTTATTAAAGCTGATGGTGGACAAGGAAGCATCCGACCTGTTCATAACCTACGGCGTGCCGCCCAGTATCAAGATACACGGCAAGGTCATTCCGGTTGGTAAGACGGCACTCTCTGCCGAGCGCGCCCGAGAGCTGGTGGAAGGGGTTATGGACGAAAAACAGCGCGCGGAGTTTAATGCACACAAGGAGCTAAATTTCGCCATTACTTCGCCAGCGGTTCCCAGTGCCCGCTTTCGGGTGAGTGCGTTTTATCAGCGCAACGACGTGGGTATGGTGCTGCGCCGCATCGAAACCGTGATCCCGACCACTGAAGAATTGATGATTCCGGGTATTCTCAACGAGCTGGTGATGAGCAAGCGCGGGATTATTATTTTTGTTGGTGCCACTGGCACCGGTAAATCCACGTCGCTGGCTGCCATGATTGGTTATCGCAATAACAATTCCAAAGGGCATATTATCTCGGTGGAAGATCCGATTGAATTTGTCCACCCCCACGGCGGTTGCATTATCACCCAGCGGGAAGTGGGTATCGATACGGAATCATTTGAGGTGGCCCTGCGCAATACTTTACGCCAGGCTCCAGATGTCATTTTGATTGGCGAGATTCGCTCGCCGGAAACCATGGAGCACGCCATCACCTTTGCGGAAACCGGGCATCTGGTGTTGGCCACGTTGCACGCCAACAACGCCAACCAGGCTCTGGATCGCATTCAGCATTTTTTTCCACCGGAACGGCACGCCCAGCTTTGGATGGACTTATCCCTCAATATGCGGGCAATGATTGCCCAGCAGTTGGTCCCCACGGCGGATGGCAAAGGACGGCGGGCCGCCATCGAAATTCTGATCAACACGCCGTTGGTCGGCGATCTGGTGCGCAAGGGCGAAGTGCATAAACTCAAGGAGCTGATGACGCGCTCTAATGAGCTCGGAATGCAAACGTTTGATCAGGCGCTGTACCGTCTCTACGACGAGGGCGTGATCACTTACGAAGATGCGATTGCCCATGCGGATTCGAAAAACGATTTGCGCCTGATGATCAAGCTGAAATCCGAGACGGATGCAAACTATTTGTCTAATGCGGCCGATGATCTGGAAATGGAGGAAGAGGATAGTGGGGATCGTTTCCGCCTGTTCCAACGGGAATAAATCCGACCAGAAAACCGGGTGTCTTAGAGTCTCTGGCTAGGGGCTGCGCTCACAGGAAGGATCTGCCAGCCAGGTCTGTAAAATCAGCGCGGCGGCGATGCCATCCACGGGTTTTTTGCGGTTGTAGGCGTTGCCCATGCCCGCAATCTCTTTTGCTTCTATGGTAGAAAGTCGCTCGTCCACCATTTTAACCGGTAGTCCGAGCCGACCCTGAAGGCGTCGGGCGAACTTGCGTGCCCGTGCGCACAGTTCGCTTTCGGACGCGTCCATATTGAGCGGCAATCCCACTAATAACAAAGTCGGTTGCCAGGTCGCTACCAGTGCGGTCAGTTGGGTCCAGTCCGGTTGACCGTCCCGGGCCTGGAGTACGGCGACCGGTTGCGTATTGCCGGTCAAGGTCTGGCCAGTGGCCACGCCGATCTGCTTGGTGCCGTAATCAAACGCCAGGATGGAAACCGAAGCCATGGAGTGGGTCAGGCGTGGCCAGCAACGTAACTGAGTTGACTCAGGTCCACACCGATACGCGCGGCGGCGAGGCTGGCAATCCGCTCCGCGGGCGTGTCGAACAGCAGTTCCGGATCTGCCGGAACGGTTAGCCAGGCATTTTCCACCAATTCCTGTTCCAGTTGACCGGGACCCCAGCCTGCATAGCCGAGGAAGATAAGCAAACTGACCGGCCCCTGGTTCGCGGCGATATCGACGATAATATCCCGGGATGCGGTGAGATTAATTTCGTTGCCCGTGGTGAGGGTAGACTCCCATGCTTTGGGCCCGGGGCGGTGCAGCACAAAGCCGCGTTCCAGTTGTACTGGTCCGCCAGCGAGCAGTGGTTTGTCCCCGAGCGTGGCGGGGTAGTCGAGATCAAGCTGCTGAAAAATTTTGCTGATGGGGGCGCCAGTAGGGCGGTTGACAGTCAACCCCATCGCCCCTTCCTCGGAATGTTCACAGAGGTAAATGACGGTATGCGCAAAGCGTGGATCCAGCATGCCCGGCATGGCAATCAGCAACTGGTTGCGCAAGCTGGAAAACGACGATTCTTCGGAAAAATGTTGGCTGGCCATGATCTTAGTATTGGGGTGGAGCGCCGCGATTACAAGCGCCGGGCGCTGACTATTTCGTCAGCAGCCGATCCCCCGACACAAAGTGCCAGGTGCGAATAATCTCAAGTTTGTCCCAGGCACGCATTTCCCGCGGGAACGGTGCGAAGGGCGAGGCCAGACGAATAATGCGCACTGCTGCCTGATCTAAAACCCGTTCCCCCGAACTCAGTAATATTTCCACGCCGTCCACGGAGCCGTCCGGCAGAATCGTCACCGCCACGCGCAGGTCGCCGAAGATCTGTTTGCGGCGCGCCTCCTCCGGGTAATTGCGGTTGCCCGCCTCCTCCACCTGATCTACCCAGTAGCGCAAATAGGCTGCCTGGTCGGCAGCCCGCGTGCTGGCGGCAGTCAGTCTCAACACCCGAGGCATGCGACTGTACTCGGCTTTTTTGATGTCGAGTTTAGCGCGCAGGCTGGCGACTTCC
The DNA here is from genome assembly GCA_041635095.1 of Porticoccaceae bacterium. GTDB lineage: Bacteria > Pseudomonadota > Gammaproteobacteria > Pseudomonadales > Porticoccaceae > JBFJKD01. The sequence continues at coordinate 18,289 of JBFJKD010000009.1, read as the reverse complement.
CGAACCAGGGCCTGCGGAGTTGGGTTCGACTCCGGGGCAAACTCCCCGGGGTTGTCGGCAGCTTCCGTAGATGCCTGTGTACGGCTTGTGTTCACCGTGGTGACCAGCGTTGCGGCTGGTTGTGTTGCTGTCTGTTGTGGTATTGGCGGGGCGATGGGTTGCGAATCGTGCATCTGTGACGCGCTAATATCGGGGATGTGGTCGTTGGTCATCTCCTGCTTTTTTTCCGACGCGCCGCTGCCGATTTGATTGCTCTGTGCCAGATAGTCGGCCTGCTTCGGTGCAGTTTCGTTATGGTGCTGGGCCAAGGTTACTTCGAGGGTCGGCGCGCGCAGCGGGGATTTCTGGAACTGGAATCCGATCCCGAAAATCAGCATGGCGTGCACCGCCACCCCAAGGAACAGCCCAAATCCGAGACGGTCGCTGTCTTCGCTATAGGTGCTCCGCGCCATACCCATGGCTGATCAATGGCTCCCGGTCATTCGATACGCTGCGCGATGGCATCCATCAGTCGTTCCCCGATGCGCGTATCCTGTTCCCGGTCTATTTCGCGCACACAGGTTGGACTGGTGACGTTAATTTCGGTGAGATAGTCGCCAATCACGTCGAGTCCCACGAACAGAAAGCCCTTTTCCCTGAGAGTTGGGGCCACTTCGGCAACAATCCATTTATCCCGTTCACTGAGTGGTTGCACAATTCCGCTGCCGCCCGCCGCGAGATTGCCACGCGTTTCCCCGACCGCTGGCACGCGGGCCAGGCAGTACGGTATTGCCTCCCCGTCCACCACCAGTATGCGCTTGTCGCCATCGACAATCTCGGGAATGTAGCGCTGTGCCATGATAGTGCACGTACCGAGTTCGGTCAGGGTTTCGATAATCACGCTGACGTTGGGATCGCCCGGCTGGACCCTGAATATGCCGGTTCCGCCCATACCATCCAGCGGTTTAAATATAACGTCGCCGTGTTCGCGAAAAAAACTTCTCAGCCGCACGGGGTCGCGGCTGACCAGTACCGGGGGCGTGCACTGCGGAAACTGCGTTGCGAAAATTTTCTCATTACAATCTCGCAGGCTCTGGGAGGGGTTTACCACCAATACGCCAGCTCGTTCGGCGACTTCAAGCAAATACGTCGTGTAAACGTACTCGCTATCGAACGGAGGGTCTTTACGCATCAGGATACCGTTGAGGGCGGTCAGCGGCCGGGTAATCGGTTCGCCGAGTTCGAACCAGTGTTCTGTGGAATCGTATACCCGCAGGGGGGTTTGCCGCGCCGAGGCGACGCCATTGGCGAGAAATAGATCCTGCTGCTGCATATACATCAGCGACCAGCCACGTTGTTGGGCAGCCAGTAACAGGGCTAACGTGGTATCTTTTTTAACGTTAATCTGATCGATAGGGTCCATGACGACCCCGAGCGTAATTGGCATAAGTGCAACCCGGGTTAGTGTGTCTCTCACGCACGGTGCGCGCCGTTTCCCAATGAAAGGGTTAGTACGGCAGCCTAAGGTACGGTGAACCGCGCCGCTAGGCAACCATATTGACCAAATTGTATATATACAGAGATGTAATTCTCCATTGAATCCGCCGGTTATGGATAATATCTGGAGATTGTGTTAAAAGTGTGCGGATGCTTTGCAGCAGGCCATTCATAACCTTTGCAGCACGCCATTAATAAACGAAGTTAAGTCAGGAACAGGTGATCATGGGGGACAGCCCGGATACATTAAAAGTCATGGTGATCGACGACAGTAACACCATCCGGCGAACTGCGGAAACGTTGTTGTCCAAAGCTGGTTGCGAGGTCGTGACCGCCGTGGATGGCTTTGATTCCCTGGCGAAGATTGCCGATTTCAAGCCGGATATTATTTTCGTCGATATTATGATGCCGCGGCTCGATGGCTATCAAACCTGCGCGCTGATAAAAAACAATAGCCAGTTCAAAAATACCCCCGTAGTTATGTTGTCCAGCAAGGACGGGCTGTTCGATAAGGCCAAGGGGCGCATTGTTGGTGCCGACGAGTATCTGACCAAGCCCTTTAGCAAAAATGAATTGTTCGAAATGCTTGAAAAGTTTTCGTCCCGGCCGTTGGCGGATAGTCCCGAACCTCCTGTTGTGTAGCAGGTGTTCGCCAAACCATGGAAGCCGCAACAAGGAAATATATGAGAGAGGCGTATGGTAAAAGTATTGATCATTGACGACTCCCAGACGGAGACGCACAAACTGACCGGGCTGTTGGAAAAAAACGGCTTTACCGTTCTCGCCGCGCTGAGCGGTGAAGAGGGTATTCAGGTTGCCAAGGACGAACAGCCGGACGTGGTACTGATGGACATTGTCATGCCTGGACTTAACGGATTTCAGGCCACTCGCCAGTTGACCAAAGCGAAAGAAACCGGGCACATCCCGATCATCATCGTTACCACCAAGAACCAGGAAACGGATCGCGTTTGGGGAACTCGGCAGGGCGCCAAGGCTTACCTGACCAAGCCGGTTACGGAAAGAGATTTGCTGAATACGATCCGGCAGGTCGCGGGATAATAAACGGGGGGGGCGTGGACTGGGAAAATGAAGCTTTCGCCGCATTCCATACCCTTGCCCGACGTTTTGTGCAGGGGGCCCGGCCGCTGCCTGCACAGGTCGATTTCACCCCGGTAAAAACCGTAGTCTGTTTTTCGGTGCTTGGTCACAATCTGGCGGTATCCCTGAACGATTTGTCGGAGTTACTGGAAGTGCCGAGTTGCACTGGTCTGCCCCGAGTCCAGCCATGGGTCAAAGGCGTGGCGAATGTGCGCGGGAAACTTCTACCGGTGATCGATCTCCCCGCTTATCTTGGGGGTCGTCTGGTATCCGCGCCCAAACAGCAGCGCATTTTGGTTATTGATAGTCAGGGGGTTTTTGTCGGTCTACAGGTGGACAACATTCAGGGCATGCGTCACTTTCGGGTCGACCGCTACCGGCAGGCGCCAGGCGGCGTTCCGGAGTCTCTGAGTCGCTATGTCGCTGGCAGTTTCGCCGAAGACAACTCAGCCTGGCTGCTATTCGACCCCCATGCCCTGGTCGGCGATAGTATGTTTATGAATGTTGCGGTGTGAGCGGAGCGTGCGACATAGCAATCGCGCACCGCGTAACGATAAAGTTAAATCAGACGGCGATTAAAGTCGGGAGCTATTCGTAATGAAAACAGGCGCAGGAAAGTCCAGGATCGGTTTGCCCATATTCCTCCTGGTATCGGCATTGACGGTTTTGGTGATTTACCTGGGATACAACTTGTTTACCCTCGTTCGGGATGGTGAAAAAGACCGGGTCGGCGTGCAGCTCGTGTCCGACATGCGCGCCCTGTCCTATCGTATTTCCGGCCTGGCGCGAGAGGCAAGTAGTGGTCAGGAGTCCGCTTTTGTGGAGCTGGATCAGGTTACGCAACAGATGCAGGCGCACTGGGATCGGTTGCGCAACAACTATGGTGATGAGTTGAGTACTGGCCAGCTGGCCCGCTTCAATACCGCGTGGGACGGCGTTCAGAGTAATGCGCAAACGATCACTGCCGAGCGCGAGGCGGTATTGCGGTTAAACCAGGCGTCCAATTCGCTGGTTGCGTCACTGCCTGAATTGCAAAACGAATACGGACAACTGGTGGAAACCCTGCTGTCGCGACGAGCGCCGGCCGATCAGGTTGCAGTCGCCCAGGCGCAGTCCTGGCGCGCCGAACGCATTGCGCGCAATATCGACAAAATGCTCGGCGGCGGCGGTGATTCCGAGGCAGTAGCCAATCAGTTTAATCGGGACGTGCAGTTGTTTGGCCGAGTCTTGCAGGGCATGAAAAAGGGAGATGCCGGGCTCGGTATCAGCCGGGTGACTGACCGCGATGCGGGCGCCGGACTCACCCGTGTCACCGACCTGTTTATCCCGGTAAAGAATGCTGCAACCGAAATTTTTGCTGCCACTCCAGCGTTATTCCGTGCGCGCAACGCCAGCAGTGCCATTCTGGTTGACGCGCCGCTACTGATCGACGAAGGGAACCGTCTGGCGGACGTGATCAACGGGTTGTCGCGCGGTGAGCCCCGGCGTTTTGCCAATAGCCAGACAGCGATTTGGGCAGGTCTTGGTCTGTTAGCGGTGTTGGCGGCGCTGGCGTTGGTCTTCTTCGTATCAACCCGACAACGGTTGCGTGAAACCGCCGCAACCAACAGCTCCAGTCAGGAAGCCATTTTACGCCTGCTGGATGAAATCGAAGGCCTTGGGGAAGGCGATCTAACCGCCGAGGTAACCGTTACGGAAGACTTCACGGGCGCCATCGCCGATGCTATCAACTATGCGATTGTGCAGCTTCGGGAACTGGTGTCGCGGATTGGCGACACGGCGGAAAATGTCCACTCGGCCGCCAACGAAACCCGTGGCATTGCGCTACAACTGTCGGAGTCGTCTGAGCACCAGGCGCAAGAAATCGCGGGAGCTTCGGCGGCCATCAATGAAATGGCCATCACGATTGACCAGGTATCCGCGAACGCGGCTGAGTCCGCCGCAGTTGCGGAGCGCTCGGTATCTATCGCCAAGAAAGGTGCCGACGTGGTGCGCAATACCATTAAAGGCATGGATAACATTCGCGAACAGATTCAGGATACCTCGAAACGGATCAAGCGGCTTGGTGAAAGCTCCCAGGAGATTGGCGATATCGTATCGTTGATTAACGATATTGCCGATCAGACCAACATTCTCGCGTTGAATGCGGCGATTCAGGCGTCCATGGCAGGCGATGCCGGGCGTGGTTTTGCGGTGGTTGCGGACGAGGTGCAACGCCTGGCGGAGCGCTCGGCCAATGCGACCAAACAGATTGCGGCGTTGGTCAAAACTATCCAGACCGATACCATTGAAGCAGTATTCTCCATGGAGCAGACCACGTCAGAAGTGGTAGCAGGCGCCAGCCTGACCCAGGATGCGGGTGTGGCACTTGGTGAGATCGAAAGCGTTTCAGCCAGTCTGGCGGAACTGATTCAGGATATTTCCACGGCGGCCCGCCATCAGTCCACCACGGCGGGTCATATCTCTAACACCATGAATGTCATTCAGGACATCACCTCGCAAACCCTGGCCGGCACCAACAACACGGCCACCTCCATTGGTGAGTTGGCAGAAGTTGCGGTGGAACTGCGCGAATCGGTTTCGGGCTTTAAACTGCCCGACGCTGGCCCCGGCACACTTTTAAAAATGGCGCCGGTGAAACCTGCTCAGAAAGCGCGACCCACTGGCGTCACTCCGAAGCGCGAAAGAGCGGCACCTGCAGCGGCTGGATCCATGGCGATGAGGAGTGAAGTCGACGATTTTCAAGCCTACGAAAGTCCGGATGCATCATTGGGGTCGATGGGAGCGCGGCCCACGCCCCAGCAATATGCGTCCACGTTGGCACAAAGCCGCGCCACACTGAATGAAATGGATGATCAGGCAGACGTCGCACTCGCCGAATTTGGGCTTGACGATGTAGCTATCCTTGATCAGGAATTAGCCGCCGAGAGCACGACGCCGGATTACGCGAGTGAACTGGAACATGAGCTGGCGGGCATTGATCTTGACGAATTTGATCTGGATCTGGACGATCAGTCCAGATCCAGCTCGCGACGCGGGTAACCTGGTGCTAATTCATCACTGCATAGCCGATTCGCGTTAGGAGCGCTGGGTGTCCGTGTCTACTTTTCCGAAAACGTCCGTATGGCAACGGCGTGAGTCCGGGCCGGTACTCAGTGACCGGCAGTACCGTCTGTGGAGCGAGATGCTGGAAAATCGTACGGGTGTACGTATTGCGGCGGAGCGGGATGACTATGTGCGCGGACAGATTAGCCGACGTATGGTGGAGTTGGGGCTGAGCGACACCGATACCTATTTCAGGGAGGTGCTCGAAACGATTGCCGGGACCGTGGAATGGGGCCTGTTGCTCGACCGGTTGCTGGTTAAGGAAACTCGCTTTTTCAGACATCGGGCGTCCCACGAGTACGTTCGCGAACGCTTGATCAAACAGCTGAAACGCCAAACGCTGGACGGCCCGTTTAATATGTGGAGTGTGGGGTGCTCGACCGGTGAAGAAACCTATTCGCTGGCAATTACCGCGTTTGAAGGCTTTCGCCAGGCCCGTCGCAAACCGGTATTCGGTGTTATTGGTACCGACATCAGCCGCGGCGCTATCGCGTTTGCGCGCAATGCGACTTTTTTGCAGTCACGCCTGGGCGGCATTAGCGACAATGAATTGCGAACCTATTTTGAGCCGGTCGATAATCGCCAGGTGCGGGTCAAAAATGCGGTGACGCAAAAAGTCTGTTTTATTATCGATAATTTGCTGGACGAGAACGATGCGGCATTTGCGGAAGAAATGGATGTTGTCTTTTGCCAGAACGTGTTGATTTATTTTAAACGTTGGCGGCGTCGGGACATCGTCAACCGTCTGGTTCAAAGGCTGAAACCGAACGGGTGCCTGGTAGTGGGCCCCGGTGAGTTGTCCGACTGGCACCCCAAAAACTTGAAGCGGGACGAATCTCCCGGCGTTCAAGTCTATGTCCGTGTTGATTAGGCGCCCGGGGTGAGCAATGGACAATAACCAGAATTTACGCGGACTCGAGTGGTTGGTCGACGAGGTCGAGGCCAGCCTGACGCAAGCCTATGACGCACTCGAGACCTATCTCAACGATCCCACTGACCAGCCACAGCTCAGATTTTGTCTGGGGCATATTCATCAGGTTTACGGGTCGTTGAAGATCGCCGAGTGTCACGGTGGAGTCTTGCTGGTTGAGGAAATGGAAGGTTTGGTCGACGCCCTGATGAAGGACACGGTGAGTAATGTGGCCGAGGCCTGTGACGTGCTGGTGCAGGCTATTCTCAAAGTGCCCGCCCACCTGAACAACATTATAGCCCGGCGCCACGATGAGCCAGCCACCCTGTTGACGCTACTTAACGACTTGCGTGCAGTACGCGCTGAACCCCTGGTCACGGAGACATCCCTGTTTGCACCCGATATGTCTATATTGGCAGATAAGCCAAATCGGGCGCGGGTGAATATTGCCAACCATCAGGCGTTACTTGATCTGGCCAAGAAATTGCGGCAGATGTTTCAGTACGCGTTGCTGGGAATACTCAAGGGCGTTGACGTCGAAAAAAATGTCGTCAACCTCGATAAAGTGTTTGCGCGGATGAAGGAGTTATGCCGCGGTTCGCGGCGCGAAAAACTGTGGCAGGTTGCCGGCGCTGTTACCGAGGGCATTGCCAGCAAAACGATTGAAGTGAGTATCGCGATACGGGTATTGTTGCGGGAACTGGATAAAGAATTGCGGGCGTTGGCGCAGTCCGGATTGATCGCCCTGGAAGCGCCGTATCCAGAGCGACTGCTCAAAAATCTGCTGTATTACACCTGCGTCGCAACTGCCGAAACCCCTCGTATCAAGATAGTACGGGATGAATTCAAACTGCATCTGGCACTGCCAGAGGGCGCTCTTGAGTACACCAAAGGCGGCTTGATGCCGAGCTACGACCGGGGTGTGGTCGAGGCGATATCTGCGGCGTTATCCGAGGAGATCGGGGCGGCCAAGGATCTGATCGACCGCTATATCGCCGAAGGCGAGGGTGCCGTCGATATTCTGCAGCAGGTCCAGCCGATTCTTAAACGCATCGCCGACACGCTGGCCATGGTGGGGCAATCCAAACTTCGTCAGGGAATAATTGAAACCCAGGAAAAACTTAAGAAGTTTTGTGCCGCGCCCGACCAGGCTGACGATGAAGCCTTGATGCCGGTTGCGTCGCGACTGGTGGATCTCGAGGCATCGTTGTTAGCCTGGGCGCGAGACTATCGCCGTGGCGATTCCACATCCGCGTTGGCGGCCGATGCTGCACAGGCACTGGACGGCGCGCAGCATTCCCTGTTGCGCGAAGTGCGTAACAGCCTGGAAAAAGTAAAAGAAGCCATCGTTGGTTATATTTCTTCCCAGTGGGACAAGAGCTTCCTGCAGGATACGCCTGCGACTATGGGAGAAATATATGGGGCGCTTTCGGTGGTGGGGCTGGATCGTCCGGCCGACGTCGTCAAGGGCTGTGGGGACTATATCCGGTTGGTGTTGCTACCCCAGGAAAAAGCGCCGGAATGGGGCCGCCTGGACGCATTGGCGGACGCCATCACCAGTATCGAATTCTATTTGGAATCCCTGGAAGCGGGTGACACCGAAAAAGAACCCGCGATCTTGACGATCGCGGAAAAGGCGCTGGCGGACCTTGGAGATTTTCAAAAGCTTTCGCCTGTAGCCGAGTTGGAGCTGGTTGCCGGGCGGGATCTCGCGCCCATCTCGGCGGATGCCAGTCTGGATGTTGCTGTCCCGGAGTTACCATCGGAACTGGACTCAGAATCGATCGCGATAGCCGGGCGATCGCTGGCGCAGGATATTTCCGAAACGGAGGTGATTGCAACAGCGGTCAAAATCGTCACTGCGCCCCCACAGGAGGATGGGTCAAACAAAAGTGCTGACGGTCCGGCGAAGGATCAGGTCGAAGAAGACGTCGACCCGGAAATTCGTGAAATATTTATCGAAGAAGCGCGCGAGGTGCTCGCCACTATTGGTGATTGCTATCCGCAATGGGCAGAGGCCAATGCAAAAGCCGCCCTGGTGGAAATTCGTCGTGGGTTTCACACTCTCAAGGGTAGCGGGCGAATGGTCAAAGCCGTGGATATCGGCAATCTCGCCTGGTCCATTGAAAATATGCTGAACCGAGTTCTTGACGAGCGGCTGGAAGCAACCAGCGCGGTATTGCAGACGGTTGCGAAAACCCTGCAAACTCTGCCCGCGATGGTCGACAGCTATGAAAACGCTACGCCCTGGTACGATCCAGACATACTGGCTGAGCTTATCGGCGCTGCAGATGCGTTGGTCGCGGGTCGGGGTAGTGTGCCCATGGAACAGCCGGGTGTTTCCAGTTCAATTACTCGCGTTGAACAAGGTACCCGCGTTGAACAAGGGTCGATTACAGAGCCTGCGCCAGCCCCGGTCGATATTGCACATGCTAATGAAATAGCCGCAACCGAACTGTCAATAGATTCCATACCTGCCGGTGAGTCGCCCGCAGTGGAGACGTCAGCGGACGAATTGGCGGCGTCCGAAGCGGAGCTGCCTGCACAACCATCGGCAGCGGCGGCTGAGGACAAGGGCTCGGCCGAGGACGTTGCTGCTCACAGTCCGTCCGATAGCGCGGACGCTTCTACAGTGAGCGAAACATCGGTGTTCCCTGCCGAGGATAGGGCCGAGGCGGAAAGTACCGAGGCAGGTGCTCAGCTAGCAGATACTCGGATAGAGGCTGAGATAATAAAAGTTGAACCAGAGGGCGGAGCCGCCGCTACCGCGTCTGTTCCCGCTCCGGATTTTTCAATGGACTTTGGCGTCTATGCGGACAGCGTTGAGCATACAGCTACCAGTGCGACGCTGTTCGCAGCCGATACTACGGCGCAAGCCGAAGCCGAAAAAAATGTGGAAGCTGACGCGCTCATAGAAGAAGCGGCAAGCGCGGTCACTGATCACAACGAGAAGGACTGGACAGACGTCCAGGGTGCTATTGAGCAACCAGCTTTCGACGACGAGTTTGCGTTAGCGAATTATGAGGGTGCGGTTACCGATGCCGAAACAGAGTACAGCAACAAGGTTGCTCAACCCGTGCAGGCAGACGCGGGTAGTCTCCCGTTAAAAGATAAAGTGCTCACTGTCGGCGAACCTCCTGTGCCGGAATCAGAAGTGCCCGAGGATTCACTCCATCAGATTTTCGCCAGTGAGGCGGAAGGTTATTTACAGGCAGTTGCCGATTACCTGATCGAAGCTCGCGACGCAGCGCCGATCTATTCACCACCGGCAGCGGTATTGCAGCAGGCACTGCACACGCTCAAGGGCAGCGCGTCGATGGCGGAGATAATCCACATCGGCAAGCTCGTGACCCCTATGGAGCGCCTAACCAGGGATATGTTCAATTTCAAAAGACCCGTGGATAACGAAATTCTGCAATTGCTGGAAGATATGGAGCGTGCGTTGCGTTTGGCAGTTGAAAATCTGCGGGCTGGTGGTGGTGGCAAAATTGTGGGCGTGGAGCGGCTGGTCGGCCGGGTGGAACTACAGCGGGAACGGTTTTTTGGCGGCGGGCCGCAGCCCACAGACTCCGGCAAGCCGAAGGTGGATCCGGGATTGTTAAACGCGTTGATGGCGGACGGTCTGCAAAAAGTAGTCGATGCGGATGTGGCCCTGTCCGGATGGCAGGAATCGCCGTCGCGACGGGACGAATTACTGGCCGGTATGGTGGATGAACTGCTTGAATTGGCGGCGGCGGCGGAGCGTGCGGGTATCGGGCCGTTGGTACGCGTCGGTCGCAGCCTTGCGGCTGCCTACGGCAATATTGTTGCTCGCGAACTGGATCCGGACTCCGAAATTCTCAACGCCCTGAATCAGGGGCAAGATATTTTATTGGATATGATGGATCGTGTTGCAGCCGATCAGGATGTGTTCGATGCCTCCGAAATGCTGCACAGCCGGTTGCAGGCAATCGCAAATATAGCCCCGGCGCGGCCGCCCGTCGAACAGGTGACCGACGCGGCGCTGGCGATGGTAGACGCTACCTCTGATGTCCATCTGGAGCCGGTTAGTGCCGCCAGTTTACTGATGGCCGAGTTTACTGAGCGCGCGGCCGCTCGCGAAGCGCCGAACCAGCGTGGCAGTGATAATCGCGAAACTGTGGAAACAGAAGAAACCGCGGCACCGCAACAGGAGCCGCCGGAAATAGCGGAGGGACAGGGCCGGGACATTACGCAGTTCGAAGAAACCGCCCAGGCAGAATCTCGTGCGCCTGAGCCTGAGCCGCCAGTTGGTGCGGCGGAAGTATCTTCAGAGGAGACTTCAGAGGAGACAGAGTCTTCGGCGCCAGTATCGGCGGCACCAGGCGAGCCGGAGGTAGAGATCGAGGCCGACCTGGATAAAGAAATCATCGATATTTTTCTCGAGGAGGCCGACGAGTTACTGGAAGAGATCGATCAGGCCATCCACATCTGGCAGGATAACACGGGTGATCGCGCCCAGGTCGATACCCTGAAGCGGGTACTGCACACGTTTAAAGGTGGCGCGCGCGTCGCTGGGCTGGCGGGCGTTGGCGACATCAGCCACGATTTTGAAACGCGAATAATCGAGGCGGAAAGTAGGCGCGAAGAAAAAAGGCCGGAATTTTTTCACGATCTGTTTGCCCGTCACGATAGATTGCTGCTGGCGATGGATCGAGTGCGCGCGCTGTACGGGGACGATGCAATTGCTGTCGATGCCGTGGTCGCGCCGACACCGCAGGAACCGGCTCCGGATATGACGGCGCTCGCAACAGGAACCCAGGAGCAGCACACACCACTTGAGCCGCCGAATACCCCGCCAGCGCTGCCACCAGGGTGGCCGACTGCGGATGTGCTGCCCTTTACCGGCGGGGTGGTTTCCGTGCCGGACGCACCGTTCAGGGAACGACCTCCCGCCACCGCACGCGGAAATAAACCGCAGCGCCCCGAACCCCAGGAAATGATAAAAATCGCGGCACCGGTGTTGGACGAACTCGTCAATTTGGCGGGGGAAACCAGTATCGCTCGTGGTCGGGTCGAGCAGCAGGTCAGCGAATTCGGGTTCTCGCTTGATGAGATGGAAGGCACCATTCAGCGTCTGCAGGATCAGGTGCGGCGGCTGGGGATAGAAACCGAAGCCCAGGTCGTGTTTCGCCGGGATCAAATCGAAGCGTCGGCCCATATTGCCGACTTTGATCCCCTGGAAATGGATCGTTATTCCCAGCTGCAACAATTGTCCAGGGCGCTACAGGAGTCTGCTTCGGATCTACAGGATTTGAAGGGCACACTGCTCGACAAGTCGCGGGATGCTGAAGCGTTACTATTGCAGCAGTCGCGGATCAACACGAACTTGCAGGAAAGTCTGATGCGCACGCGCATGGTGCCGTTTTCGCGCCTGGTACCGAGGTTGCGACGTATCGTGCGCCAGGTAGGGAATGAACTCGACAAACCGGTCCACCTGCAGCTCGACAATGTCGAGGGCGAGATGGACCGCACGGTGCTGGAAAAAATTATTGCGCCTCTGGAGCACATGATTCGCAATGCCATCGATCACGGGATTGAGGCGGTGGAAGATCGCGAGAAAAAAGGTAAGCCGCGCGACGGTAATATCGAGCTGACCTTCGGCCGCGAGGGCGGCGACATTGTGCTGCGCCTGGCCGATGATGGACGCGGGCTGGATATCAAAGCGATACGCGAACAGGCTCTGGCGCGGCAGCTGTTACTGCCCGCAGCGCAGATCAGTGATCAGGAAGTTATGCAGTTTATTTTTCAGCCGGGTTTTTCCACGTCGCGTAAAGTTACTCAGGTGTCGGGGCGCGGTGTGGGAATGGATGTGGTTAGCAGCCAGGTGCGTCAGTTAGGCGGCACTATCAGTATTGACTCACAACCGGATATTGGCACTGAATTCGTTATTCGCCTGCCGTTTACGGTGTCCGTGAACCGGGCATTGATGATCAGGAACAGCGACGATCTCTATGCATTACCCCTGAACACAATTAACGGCGTGGTGAAAATGGACGTGCAGGAGCTGGCGCATTATTACCAGGACCCGAGCGCCCGGTTCAAGTACGCACGCATGGATTACAAAATCTGTTACCTGGGAACGCTCCTTAACAGTCAGGCCAGGCCGCCACTGGATACCATCACCGAATCGGTACCCCTGGTGTTGGTCCACAGCGACAAACAGGCTTACGCGGTGCATGTCGGCAGTCTTGAAGGTAGCCAGGAAATTGTTGTAAAAAGCCTGGGTGTTCAGTTTGGCGATGTGATGGGTCTGTCGGGTGTGACGGTGCTTGGCGACGGTCGCGTTGTCGTTATTCTCGATCTGTTAACTTTGCTGCGCGCGCAGGAGTCGGTACCGGTTCTGACCCAGCGTTACGGCGCGGAGGAACTCGCGGAAACGGTTGACGAGGAACCGTCGCGGTTGCCGGATAGCGCACCGGTTGCGGTGCCGGCGACCGGCTCCGACTCGACTTTTGTTACACCTCCAGCGGAAGCTACTGGAGCGGATGGTCGGATTAAAACCGTTATGGTGGTTGACGATTCGGTCACAGTGCGCAAAGTGACGGGCCGTTTTCTGGAGCGCGAAGGCTTTCACGTGGTTACCGCCAAAGACGGTGTTGACGCCATGCGCCTGTTGCAGGACACGGTGCCTGACCTGATGTTGCTCGATATCGAAATGCCCCGCATGGATGGTTTCGAGGTGGCGCGTCTGGTGCGGTCGTCGTCGCGGCTTAAACAGCTGCCCATCATTATGATTACCTCGCGCACCGGGGAAAAACATCGGGAAAGAGCGTTGGCTACGGGGGTTAACAAGTACCTGGGTAAACCCTATCAGGAAGAGGTGCTGCTCAAAGAGGTCAACGAGTTATTACGTGCTCAACAGGTAGTAGGTTAAACCATGGCGTTGCGAGTTGGCATTATCGCGCCGCAAAGTTCGGCGCAGAGTTATTCCTTGAAAACGGCCATTACCGAACTCGGTCACGAAATCGTGTGTTTCAATCCCCACCTCGAACGGCGCGCCGTTGGTAAAACGCTGGCAGAGGTGGAGGCCTGGGTGGTGGTGGGCGAGGACGAAGAGGTTAATCAACTACCCTTTATCGACCGCAAAAAACACCAGGTATTATGTATCAAGGAGCACGTGCCGACATTGGTAAGCCCCGATTTTGGTCCATGGAAAGAGCGATTGCGTGGACGCTTCGTGGAACTGGTTGGTCAGCATCTGCAGTCGACACAGGTGGTGCGGGCCAAGAAAGTGTGGGTATTAGCGGCGTCCACCGGTGGACTGGAGATGGTCAGCAAATTTCTGTCGCAGGTGCCATTGGCCTACGATACGGGTTTTGTATACGTCCAGCACATAGAGAGCGCGCAGGTTTTGCAATTGGTGCGCATGATCGCCAGAACCAGTCAGTGGCGGGCGCGGCTCGCAGAAAATGGCCATTTTATTCCCGCCGGTTTTGTGACGGTGGTGTCCCCCGCCGAAAAATTACATATCGATAGTCGTGGCATGATGCGCGTGCTCGACGAACGCTGGGGCGGACATTATCGCCCGAGTATTGACCATGTCGCTGGTGACGTTGCGCGTCAATATGGCGTGTTCGGAGGAATGATTGTGTTCACAGGGATGGGCGATGACGGGGTCATTGGTGCGCGTCTACTGCGTCGTCGCGGCGGCCGGGTGTGGGTCCAGGATCCGGAAACTTGTATGGCGCCTTCCATGCCAGAGGCGGTCATCGGCACTCAGGCCAGTCAATTTACCGCTGGCGTGGACGAACTCGCCAAACGCTTTGTCGATACGGCTGGAATTGATATTGCCAGTCAGCCGTTGGGGCAAAGCGCGTGAGTCGTGCATTGCGGGCGCAACCGGTAAAGCCCGTCGCGCTCGTCGACGCGTTGTTGCTGCCGGTGGTCGGATTGCCGTTGCTGGTGCCCATGGCGGCGATTGCCGAAATTATTCCGGCACGGGGGCTTGATGTGACCACGCATCCGGGCAACCCCGCCTGGTTGTACGGCTGGTTTTTCTGGCGCAATCAACATATCCCCCTGATGTCCTACGAAGCGGTGGCGGGCGCGGTGGTCACCGAATTAAGGGACGAACATCGGATCGCCATTTGTAACGCTGTTGCTGGCGCAGCCGAGCGGGGTTTTTACGCCCTTGTTATCCAGGATTTACCCAGCCCAGTGCGGCTCTCTGAAGAAGACCCTTTTGTAGCCGTGGCCGCTACAGCACCAGGAGTTGGCGTGTTGTCAGATGTGAATTTGGATGGTGAGCACGTCCGGGTTCCAGATCTTGACTATCTGGAAAAGATCAGTATGAGCGCGCTGCCTGAATTATCCGGACAATAATACCCTGTGTATTGGTACCTCGACCGGTTAACATCTCCCGGCTTAACGGTATAATCGCTGGCTCAGTCTGCCGCTGAGGGGGTGTCGCCCGCTTACCGTATCCAATGTCGCCCTGTTTGAATCGTTGCAAGCAGCGTGGGCGACGCAGATGAGAGTCGAGAGCCACGACATTAAAATATCCAGCTGAAGCGAGTTAGTGCGGGTGTAGTTCAATGGTAGAACGGGAGCTTCCCAAGCTCTTAGTGTGGGTTCGATTCCCATCACCCGCTCCATACTTGTGATGGTCTGGCATATTTTTCTGGCAATGTAAGCCTGGCCGAGAAAGATTTTTTATAACGGCCAACGTTACAGCGCGTGGATGCCAGACCCTGGGTGGATGCGTTAACCGCGTGTGCAGAGAATATGTTGGTGCCCTTGCGGCGGCAATCAAACGATAAGGGGTAGTAATATGCTTGGCCAAATGATGGACGACCCATTAACCATCACCTCGATTTTAAAATTCGCAGAAAAGGTATTTCCCCACGTTGAGATCGTCTCGGTAACGGCGGACAATCCCCGTCACCGCACGACGTTTGGTGCCGCCTTCACACGTTCGCGTAAGTTCGCTAACGCCCTGACCAAACTCGGGATTAAACAGGGTGATCGGGTGGCGACTATGGCCTGGAATGACTATCGTCATTTTGAGTTGTATTACGGTATCAGCTGCTCGGGTTACGTGTGTCATACGATTAATCCTCGCCTGTTTCCCGAACAAATTGCCTACATTGCCAATCACGCGGAAGATCGCTGGATTTGTACCGATGTCATGTTCGTGCCCCTGCTGGAAAAATTGCAGGATCAGCTACCGAATGTCGAAGGGTTTGTGGTGATGACTGACGCGGCGCATATGCCGAAGACGACCCTGCGCAATGCGCGTTGCTATGAAACCCTGATTGCGGATGAGCCCGAAGAGTTCGAGTGGCCCACGCTGGAAGAAAATTCCGCGTGCAGTCTGTGTTACACCTCCGGCACCACGGGTAATCCCAAGGGCGTGTTGTACTCGCACCGGGCGTTGATTCTCCACTGCCTGGCTGCCAACGGCAAAGATGTTCTCGGCATGTCGAGTGAAGAAACCGTGATGCCGGTGGTGCCCATGTTTCACGTCAATGCCTGGGGTGCCGTTTACAGTGCTGCCATGTCCGGTACCAAACTGGTCATGCCCGGCCCTAAAATGGGTGATGGCGAAACTCTGGCCGCTCTGATTGACGAAGAAAAAGTCACCTATTCCATGGGCGTGCCAACGGTGTGGCTGGCATTGGTCAATTATTTGCAATCCTCCGGCAAGACGGTCGAGTCGCTACAGCGCGTTATTGTGGGCGGCTCCGCCTGTCCTTTGTCGTTGATGAAGGCGATGGAAAAATACGGTGTGTGGATGCACGTCGGGTGGGGCATGACAGAAATGAGCCCGCTGGGTACTTACAACACATTGCTACCCTGGATGCACGATTTACCGGAGGTGGAAAAGGATGTGTATCGCCTCAAGGCCGGTCGCCTGATTTACGGTGTGGATTTGCGTATTGTCGATGAGGCTGGCAGCGAGCTGCCCTGGGACGGAAAGAGCTCCGGGCAATTGCAAGTGCGCGGCCCCTGGGTGTGCAAGGGGTATTACAAACTGGATAAATCAGACGCTCATTTACCTGATGGGTGGTTCGACACCGGTGACGTGGCAACCGTGGATCAGTACGGCTACATGGCAATAACCGATCGTACCAAGGACGTAATTAAATCCGGCGGTGAATGGATCAGTTCCATTGATGTGGAAAACGCGGCCATGGGTCACGCCGATGTTGCGGAAGCCGCTGTTATTGGCGTTCCCCATCCCAAATGGACGGAAAGGCCATTGCTGGTAGTCGTAAAAAAACCGGGGACGAATCCTGGTAAGGACGAACTGCTGCAATTTCTGGATGACAAAATCGCCAAATGGTGGATTCCGGAAGACTGCGTTTTTGTTGAGGAAATTCCTCACACCGCCACCGGCAAGGTCAGCAAGAAAGATTTAAGGGAACAATTTAAGGACTATTCCTACGAGTAACCGGCGGACGGGACGGATGTAATTTATAGTTCGCGGGGTGCAGACGGTTGAGTGCGGCGCTGACCTGTCAGCGCCGCGTGCCGATAATCAGGTTGATAAGCAATTGTTGGGGCGGGTATGGCAGTTCCGTTATTAAATGAACGCGATTTAAGCTTTCAATTATACGAAGTACTCGACACCGAAGCGCTCTTGAAACGGCCGCGCTATCAGGACCATTCCCGGGAAATATTTGACACCACTTTGGCAACAGCCAGGGGCATCGCCGAAAAAGATTTCGCGAATCACTACGCCAAGGGTGATGCGCACGAACCCTGGTTTAAGAACGGTGAAGTGCATGTCATCGAAGAAACTAAACTCGCATGGGATGCGTTTGCTGATGCTGGATTTATGGCGGCACAACCGGACTACGCAGATGGTGGGCTACAGTTTCCCGAAGTAATCGTGCGTGCCGTGGTTGCCTATATCAGTGCGGCGAATATTGGTACTGCCGCCTATCCGTTTGTTGCGATTGGCGTGGCCAATTTACTGCGCGCTTTTGCTTCACAAGCGCAAAAAGATTTATTTTTGCCGCTTATCATGGGCGGTAAAAGTAACGGCACCATGGCGCTTACCGAACCCGATCAGGGGTCGGCCCTGGGAGATATTAAAACCAGTGCGATAGCGCATGCCGACGGTAGTTATAGATTGTTTGGCCAAAAAATGTTTATTTCCTGCGCCGATCACAACATTACTGAAAACGTAATACATATGGTGTTGGCGAAAATTAAGGGCGCTCCGGTTGGTGTTAAGGGGATATCACTGTTTATCGTGCCCAAATATCTGGTTGATGAGCGGGGCAGTCCGACCACCAAAAATGATGTGGTGGTGGCAGGATTAAATCACAAAATGGGTTATCGTAACGCCACCAATACAGTACTAAGTTTTGGTGAAAAAGACGGTGCGGTTGGGTACCTGGTTGGCGAGCCGCACCAGGGCCTGAACTATATGTTTCAAATGATGAACGAGGCGCGTATTGGGATTGGACTCGGTGCGGCGGCGGTCGCTTATCAGGGCTTTAATCATTCGCTCGCATACGCCCGGCAGCGGCCCCAGGGACGGTTGCCCTCCAACAAAGATCCGGCGTCTAAACAAATCATGCTGGTGGAACACGCTGATGTCAGGCGGCTGTTGCTCGCACAAAAAGCCTATGCGGAGGGTGCGTTAGGGTTATGCCTGTTTGCCAGCGCATTGTTTGAAGATCAAAATACTGCGCAAGATACAGTACAACGCGAGCGAGCGGCCTTATT
>JBFJKD010000008.1:0-23285 GCA_041635095.1 Porticoccaceae bacterium | reverse complement strand
TTATCGCACACCGGTCGCCAAGGAAATATCCAGAACACCCGCCTCTCGTGCCTGGTCAGAAATTCTGACATAGGTGTCCGTTTTAGATTTCGGGTGGGCCTGAATGACGACCTTGGCCTCGGGGTTTTCCGCGTGCAGCCGTTCCACATTGGCGCGTACGGCCCGCACATCAATACGCCGACTTTCAAGCCAGATATCGTTTGCTTCCGTGACACGAAACACGATATTGCGGTTATCCATATCCGGTGGCTGATCCGTTGTGGGGGGGCGGTTGACATCGATGGCCGTCTCTTTCACAAAGGAGGCTGTGACAATAAAAAAGATCAGCATAATGAACACGACGTCCAGCATGGGCGTCAGATCGATCTGAGACTCATCTTCAGTACGACGTCTACCTAAAGCCATATCACTCTTTCCTTTGGTGTTTGTTTATCGGTGCCGTATATCCCCGCACCACAACCAGCGCGGCTTTCTCGTCGCTTGCCCCGGTGGTGTCACTGCGCAACTTGCCCTAGTATGCCAGAAATTTAATCGGAGGCGAATGCGCGTTTACAATGCCGGAATTGCCTGAAGTAGAAACCACCTTAAGAGGGATTGCCCCGTCAGTTGTGGGTCGGCGCGTGGCGGCCGCCGTGGTGCGCAACCCTGCGCTACGCCAGCCGATCCCAGATTTATTGCCTGAGATCCTGCGCGGCAGGAAAATTCTGGGGTTAAGTCGTCGCGGTAAATATTTGCTGATGGCCTTCAGGCATGGTCATCTACTGCTGCATCTAGGTATGTCAGGCAGCCTACAAATCGTTCCCGTCGGCACAGCGCCCGGGCGGCACGATCATTTGGACATAGCCGTTTCGGGAAATATATTGGTGCGCTTTAACGACCCGCGTCGCTTCGGCCTGGCATTGTGGGTGGAAGGGGATCCGAGTGCGCATCCGTTGCTGCGTAATCTCGGCCCGGAACCTTTGTCCGACGCCTTTGACGGCGATTATCTGTACCGGCGGGCGCGTGGCAGGGCAATCCCGGTAAAAGCATTTTTAATGGACGGCAAGGTGGTGGTTGGTGTGGGCAACATTTACGCTGCGGAAGCCTTGTTTATGGCCGGCGTATCGCCGCTGCGGGCAGCAGGTAACATCTCCCGCGCCCGTTACGGCGCGCTGGCGGACGCAGCCCGCCTGGTATTGGCTCTGGCTATCGAGCAGGGCGGTACAACACTGCGCAACTTTGTGGGTGGAGATGGCAAGCCAGGATACTTTAAACAGCAGTTGCACGTGTATGGTCGTGGCGGCGAGGCCTGTACCGTCTGCCAGTCGACGCTAAAAAATGTTGTGATCGGACAGCGTAGCAGCGTCTATTGCGCGAGTTGCCAACGCTGAAATATACGGCGCCGTCTGGAGAATAATCGTCGCGAAGTGGTCAGGACGCGAATTTTTTTGCCAGAGCCGTGGCTACGGCGGGATGCACGAAAGGAGAAATTTTCCCTTGCAGGGAGGCAATTTCCCGCACCAGGGAGGACGAGATATAAGAATGTTTTTCCGCCGGGGTCAGGAACAGGCTTTCCACGTTGGGAGACAGGGCCCGATTCATGTTGGCCAGCTGGAATTCGTACTCGAAATCGGATACGGCACGTAATCCGCGCAATATGGCAACGGCATTGCAATCGTGGACAAAGTTGACCAGCAGGTAATTAAAGCCCGTTATCTGGACGTTAGGAATATGTGCGAGGGCAGTTCGCGCCAGGCCTATACGCTCCTCCAGGTCAAACAGGGGTTTCTTTTTTTCGCTGCTCGCGATGCCTACTACAACCTGGTCAAATAATTTGCAGGCGCGTTCCACCAGATCGACGTGACCATTGGTAATTGGGTCAAAAGTGCCAGGGTAGACAATCGTTTTCATCCAGGGTGTTCCTCAGTGGGACGGCGATGGTAAACAATTTAACCAAACACCTCAAATCCGTTGATACAGGCGATAGTCGACGTCCCCGGCCACTTTTTGTTTGATGGGCTGCCAATTTTCGGGGAATTTGTCGGCGGGGGTGCCGGGTGCACGGTGAGCGGGGGTTTCGATATAAATTAGTGCGTGGACATTCAACCAGCCGTTGTTCTCAAGCAGGTGGGCTACCCTGTGCGATAAGTTACTGGCAAAGGGTGGATCGAGAAAGACAATATCAAAGGAGTTTTGGAGTGGGGTCGTCTGTAGCCAGGCGACGGCGTCCGCAGCGGTGATGGTGCAGCGCTGTCCACCCAGAGCCACCAGGTTAGCGCGCAGGGCCTGTACTGCGGCGGAATTAAGCTCCACCGACACCAGAGCCGCCGCGCCGCGAGACAGGGCCTCGAATCCTAAGGCGCCAGAGCCGGCAAACAGGTCGAGGCAATTTGCGTTGGGCAAGTGCGGCTGTAGCCAGTTGAACAGGGTTTCGCGAATCCGATCGCCGGTGGGGCGCAAGTCCGGAGCCGCAGGGAACGTTAACTGTCGACCGCGCCAACGGCCGCCGATAATGCGAATCCGTCCACGGGAGGCGGGGTTTTTGTGGATCTTTGACAACAGTTGGACTCCGGACAGAGGGCAAAAATGGTAGGATACACGGCTTTAACGGGCACTGGGAAAAGTGATTGATGGCGTCTGACAAAAACTCGCAGCCGGACTCGGAACGGGAACCGGCGCCTGCACCGGAAGCGCAGGATAAGCGCTCTTTTCTGGCCCGTTGGCGTAAACCTGAGCGCTCGGCTGACCCCCCTGTCCCGGCGAGCATACCCGCGCGAACCGTCGAGGCAGGTTTGACGCAGCCCGGCGAGGAACCGTCAACCGACCAATCTCACTCAGGCAACGAGTCGATGAGAGGTGGGTTACCCGCCACACAAAGTCTGATCGGACGCGCACTGGCTCGCACCGGAGCGGGAATCGGTGCGCTGTTTTTGGGGCGCAAGGCCATTGATGCCGAGTTATTCGAGGATCTTGAAACGCGCCTGCTACTGGCCGACGTTGGGGTCGAAACCTGTAGCGAGATAATTACCGCGTTGACAGAGCGGGCCAGGCGCGGTGATCTTGCCGACGGCGCGGCACTGCGGCGCGAACTGGGCAAGGTGCTGCTCGATATTCTCCAGCCTTGTGCGCGCCCTCTTGAAATAACCGATGCAAAACCGTTCGTGATTCTGGTGGTTGGGGTGAATGGCGTGGGCAAGACCACCACCATCGGCAAACTGGCGCGCGGGTTGCAGCGCCAGGGGCACACGGTCATGCTCGCGGCGGGTGATACATTCCGTGCCGCTGCCGTAGAACAGTTGCAGGAGTGGGGCGAGCGCAACGCCGTCACCGTGGTCGCGCAACACACCGGCGCCGATAGCGCCTCGGTAATATTTGACGGCGTGCAGTCGGCGCAGGCCAGGTCGGCGGATGTGCTTATAGCGGACACGGCGGGCAGACTGCACACCAAAGACAACCTGATGGAAGAATTGAAAAAGATTAAACGGGTGCTTGCCAAACTCGATAGCCATGCCCCCCAGGAAGTGTTGTTGGTACTCGACGGCGGTACTGGGCAAAACGCGCTGGCGCAGATGCAGCAATTCAACGCGAGCGTCGGTGTGACGGGTATCGTGTTAACCAAGCTTGACGGCACGGCAAAGGGCGGCGTGATATTCGCACTGTGCAGGCGTTTTGGGGTTCCGGTGCGGTACGTGGGTGTGGGTGAGGGGATCGACGACTTACAACCTTTTGATGCCAGAAGCTTTGTCGATGCACTATTGGATAGCGGTGTGCAGTCGTGATTCTGTTTGACGGTGTTAGCAAACGCTACCCACAGGGCCACGAAGCGTTGAATGGGGTGAGCTTTGAGCTCGCCGCTGGCGAGCTGGCCTTTTTGACTGGCCACTCTGGAGCCGGCAAAAGCACGTTGCTCAAACTGATCATGTTGATGGAGCGTCCCACGCGGGGCCAGGTGTTAATCAACGGCAAGAACCTCAATCGTTTGCACGCCAGTCAAATCCCCTACTACCGGCGGCGGGTAGGCGTCGTCTTTCAGAACCACCAGCTTTTATTTGATCGCTCGGTGTACGACAACGTCGCGCTGCCGTTACTGGTGTCGGGGTATAACGCGCGGGATATCGGTCGCCGGGTGCGGGCGTCCCTGGACAAAGTAGGCCTGTTAACCAAAGAGAAGCAGAACCCGATTACGCTCTCAGGGGGGGAGCAGCAGCGCGTCGGCATCGCCCGTGCCGTCGTACACAAACCGCGCATTCTCCTCGCGGACGAGCCGACGGGTAATCTTGACCCGGCGTTGTCCGCCGAGATTATGCAACTGTTCAAGGATTTCCATGAGGTTGGGGTTACGGTGTTAATCGCATCCCATGATCTCGATCTTATAGCTCGTATGGGTAAGCGAGTGCTCACTTTGGCGTCCGGAGCGATAACGCAGAGCGAAACCAATGTCCCGTGGTAAGTCTGGGGGTAATCAGCGCTCTGACCGAGAGGCCGCGCAGGCGCCGCGACGCAGTGGCGTAGGTGGGCGCAGTGGCGTAAGTGGACGCAGTGGCGCAAGTGGAAGTAGTGCAATGTGGCGCGACCGCCTGCACAGTTATCTGCAGCACCACGGAGGCAACTGCGCGGAGGCGCTGCGGCGTCTGGCGCGCACCCCGTTGCAGAGTTTGATGACCGCGATGGTAATCGCGATTGCGCTGGCCCTGCCCGCCGTACTCTACGTCACCGTTCTCAATTTGCAGCAGCTAGGTGGCAGCGTGCAGACCAATTCTCAGGTGACTATTTTTCTGCGGGGCGATACGCGGGCGTCGGTGATTGAGCCGTTGCTGACACGCCTGCGGGGGATGCCTGGTGTAGACGCCGTTAGCTACCTGTCGCCCGAGGAGGCTCTGCGGGAATTTCAGGAATTGTCAGGGTTTGGTGACGCCCTGACCTTGCTCGACGAAAACCCGCTGCCGCCCGTGGTGTTGATTACGCCCGCCGAACATTTGCGGGCCGACTTTGTGGCGGCCGAACGTTGGATCCAGGACATTGCCGCTGATCCGCTGGTCGACGACATTCAGCTCGACATGAAATGGTTGCAGCGTTTGCACGGCGTACTCGACATCGGGCGTCGATTGGCGTTCGCGTTGGGGGTAGTGTTGTCGCTTGGTGTACTGTTGGTGGTGGGCAACACCATACGTTTGGCGATTGAAAGTCGTCGCGATGAGATTGTAGTCGTCAAGCTGGTTGGCGGCACGAATGCTTACGTGCGGCGACCGTTTCTTTACACGGGGCTGTGGTACGGGGCTAGCGGTGGCATCCTGGCATGGTTGCTAGTCGCTGGTGGCCTGTGGTGGCTCGCGGCACCAACAGCGCGTCTGGCGGCCCTTTACCAGAGCCAGTTTGTATTGCAGGGACTGGGGGCGAGTGGATTTGCGGCGCTACCGGCCCTCGGGGCCGTGCTGGGACTGGTAGGCGCCTGGCTTGCGGTAAGTCGCCACGCGGCGGGCATCGACGCCGAGTAGACGCGCTAGCTAGATATAGATCAAGTAAAACAATAAAAAACAATGGGTTAATTGAACTTGTTGCGAGATAGACATCTAATGCGAGCATGGTAAACTGTGTTCCCCCAAAAGTGAGGTCCCTATGAGCAAAAGTCTCCAAACTGTGAATTGGCTGGTGCCCGGCGAAAACCTGGGAGCCTATATACAGGGCGTCAGTAGCATACCCGTGCTGTCTGCCGAGGAGGAGAAAGGTCTGGCAGAACGTCTCTTTTTTGAAAATGATCTGGAAGCCGCGCGGCATCTGGTTATGTCCCACTTGCGTTTCGTAGTGTATATCGCGCGGTCCTACAATGGTTATGGCCTGCCCCTGGCGGACCTGGTTCAGGAGGGCAACGTCGGGCTGATGAAGGCGGTAAAGCGCTTCAATCCCGAAAAAGGTGTGCGCCTGGTATCGTTCGCGGTGCACTGGATTAAAGCGGAAATACACGAATACGTGTTGCGTAATTGGCGCATTGTGAAAGTGGCGACCACCAAGGCGCAACGCAAGCTATTTTTCAATCTGCGCAAGGCCAAGCGGCGCCTGGCGTGGCTCACCGACGACGAGGCGGCTGCGGTAGCCAGTGATCTGGGGGTGGATGTCACGCAAGTCCGCGAAATGGAACAGCGTCTGTCTGCGCGCGACGCGGCGATCGATACCGCGCCCGACGATGACGAAGACGGTTATCAAACGCCGGTGCACTACCTTGAAGATCACAGTGCTGATCCAGCGTTGATATTGGAGCGCGCTGATTCAGAAACGTCCAATTACGATAACCTGACAGAGGCGTTGGATTGTCTCGATAAACGTAGCCGGGATATCCTGCAGCAACGCTGGTTGACTGAAGACAAAGTGACTTTGCACGATCTGGCGGCGAAATACGGGGTTTCTGCCGAACGCATCAGGCAACTGGAACAAAACGCCATGAAAAAGATGCGGTTTTCTTTGCAGGCCTGAGCTCCCGACGGTTCCGGTTTGATAAATAGCCGCGGTAACGCGGCTTTTTTAATGGCTGCTCGCGGTGCCTGGAGCGGTACACTATGGCGCGACAGACGTATTGTGTTCAGCAATAATCCGTTTTGACGCGCACAAATCACACCCTGGCGATTGAGAAAAGTTATTTATGACGCAAGCCAACATACGCTCCATTTGCGGCTATTGCGGTGCAATTTCCGGATTTTTGGCTATTACATTTGGTGCGTTTGGTGCGCATGCATTGCGCAGCCTCAACGGCCCGGGGCAATGGGAATCTGGTGGCGCCTCCCTGTGGCAAACAGCTGTGCTGTATCAAATGTTTCATGCGCTTGCTCTGCTGGTGCTTGCAGGACTGCCGGCGGAGTTGATTTCGAGGCGGGTTCGCGGGTGGGTTGGTGGCAGCTTTACCGTTGGCACCGTGCTGTTTTGCGGCAGTTTGTACCTGCTGGCGGTGATTAGAGTGCCGCTGTTGGGGATGCTGACACCGGTGGGCGGATTACTGTTGTTAGCTGGCTGGGGTGTGCTCGGCACAGCTTTTTGGCGGACATCCCGTGAGTGAAACTAAGGATTGCGCACCTGACTTACCCAGCGCGCAGCGTAGAACCGTGCGCAGCTACGTGGTGCGGGGCGGTCGCCTGACCCCAGGCCAGCGCCGTGGCCTCGAACAGCATTCCGATTATGTGCTCGACCCAAACGCCGGTAGCGCCGATTGGAGACTAATATTTGGTCGCAACGCGCCGGTAGTTCTGGAAATCGGGTTTGGCATGGGGGATTCGTTGTGTCAGATGATGGCTGCTGA
This sequence comes from Porticoccaceae bacterium, assembly GCA_041635095.1. GTDB lineage: Bacteria > Pseudomonadota > Gammaproteobacteria > Pseudomonadales > Porticoccaceae > JBFJKD01. The sequence goes on along the minus strand of JBFJKD010000008.1, from coordinate 16,021 downwards.
GCCAGAAAAAGATTTTGTGGGAATCGAGGTACATCCCCCGGGCGTGGGCAGGCTGCTGAATAATGCAGCCGCTGCCGAGCTACACAATCTGCGGGTCTATCTGGGGGATGCGGTGACCGTGTTGGACGAATGTATTCCCCCGCAGACTGTATCCCGGGTACAAATTTATTTTCCGGATCCGTGGCACAAGAAAAAACACCACAAACGGCGCCTGGTGCAGTCTACCTTTGTCGCTAAAGTCCGGCGCGCACTGGCGCCTGGTGGCGTCCTGCATATGGCCACAGACTGGCTACCTTATGCCGAGCATATGGCCGAGGTGATGACTACGGCAGAAGGTTTTGAAAATATGGTTAGGGAAGGAGTCTATGGCCCGCGGCCTGAGTTTCGCCCAGTTACCAAGTTTGAAAAGCGTGGGCAGCGGCTTGGGCACGGCGTCTGGGATTTACTGTATCGCCGCATTAGCTGACGCTGGGTTGGCTCGATGCGCAGAGTGTAAAGTGGCTGCGGGTTCGCGATGAGAACAGGGTAGCGCCAAAATGACCGATAACCCGTTCTGGGATTATTCCCTCAACCTGTACCAACGGCCGGGTATAACACAGCTGTGTATCGACCTGCAGGATCGTTACGGCGCCAATGTTAACCTCGTGCTGTTTGCGTGCTGGGTGGGTAATCGAGGCAGGCAATTGGACGGCAGCAATCTGCGCGCAGCCCTTGCGGAAATATCTGACTGGAATACGCGCGTTACCCAACCCCTGCGTACCCGCCGCCGCGCTCTTGATCCCGCCGGAGCGGGCACGGCACAGGAGAAACAGCGCCTGTTGGCAGAGGAGCTGGACGCCGAACAGGAAGAGCAGACTCGGTTGCGCAACTGGTATGACGCACATAGCGTGTCACTACCAGTTTCGCCACGAGAAGAGGCTATCGTCCAAAATTTGATGCGTTATCTGGCAATGCTCGGAGCCGACGGTGAACCACCGCAATTATTAGTGGCGACAGCGCTAGAAGGGTGAATTCTGTCTGTGTTGCGCACTGCGGGAATGGGGTAAGATACCGCCTGGCTTTTCCCTCTATCGGCAAGACACAAGGAACTAGCGATGAACAGAACAGGATACTTGATGCTGGCGAGCGCGCTGACGCTTGCCATTTCCGGCTGCGACAAGATAAGCAACATAGTTAATAAGGATGGCGACAGCGCCACTGAAAAAAGCGAGGCCGTCGCGTCCCTTGGTTCTCAGCAACAAAAAATTAGCTACATTATGGGGATGAATATTGGGTCCCAGTTCAAGACGGACGATTTCACTCTGGATTTGGTAGCGTTTAATCAGGGCATTACGGATGCGTTGAGCGAGGCGGAACCGCGTCTTAGTGACGAGGAAGCGGCGGCGACTATCGAAGCGTTTCAGCAGGAACAAACGGCCAAGCAGGAAGAGGTAAGAAAAAAACAAGATGACAAAAATACTCAGGAAGGCGCGGCTTTCCTGGCTGAAAACGCGAAAAAAGAAGGCGTAACAGTGCTGCCCAGTGGCTTGCAATATCGCGTGATAACCGAAGGCTCCGGACCAACCCCCACCGCAGACAACACCGTGGAAGTTAATTATCGCGGCACGCTGATCGACGGGACGGAATTTGATAGCTCGTACAAGCGGGGCGTGCCCGCCCAGTTTGGCGTCACGCAAGTGATACCGGGCTGGGTAGAAGCTTTGCAGTTGATGAAGGAAGGTTCCAAGTGGGAGCTGGTAGTGCCGCCCGAACTGGCCTACGGTCCCGGTGGAGCTGGTGGTCTGATCGGCCCTAACCAGACATTGATCTTTGAAGTTGAATTGCTGAAGGCAGCGGTTGTGGAGCCCACAGAGTAAATCGTACGCCCGCCAACAAACCGGCAGGATGCTATTTTTAGACAGTAGCCTGGTTTAGCCGCGATTACAGCAACGCGGATAAAAACGGACGAACCATATCGGTTCGTCCGTTTTTTTGTATGCGGTGTCTAAAAAGCGCCGAATGTCCCTGTTAGAAATATCAAAATGGTACACAAACAGGCTGTTATACTGTATCGACAGCCACCGTATTTTTATTCGCAACTAAAATTTTCCTGGAAAATCACTTTTATGCATGACGGCCCCCCGATTGAAGAACCAGAACATAAGTTAAATCTTCGCAATTTGCGTGAGGACGACTACGCAGACATCAAGGAGATTATGGATCGTGTTTACTCGGGTTTTGGTGGCGCCTGGCCGGAGAAAAAATTCCGGGCTCAGTTGACGGTGTTCCCAGAGGGACAGATATGTATAGAGGATCATGGCAAGGTGGTGGCTGCAGCGTTCGCGGTCATTGTCGATTACGATAAATTTGGCGACCAGCACACCTACGGAGAAATCACGGGTGATGCCTATCTAACCACACATGATCCCCTGGGCGATGTACTGTACGGCGTCGATGTGTTTGTATCGCCTGATTATCGAGGGCTGCGTTTAGGCAGGCGTCTTTACGAGGTGCGCAAGGAGTTGTGCCAACGGCTTAATCTGCGTGCGATTGTTGCGGGGGGGCGAATTCCCAATTATAAAAAATATTCTGCTGAGCTGACTCCACAGCAATATATTGAGCAGGTAAAGAGAAAAGAAATTTATGACCCTATTTTAACGTTTCAACTGTCCAACGACTTTGAAGTAAAGCAGGTGCTCACTGCTTATCTACCCGAAGATAAAGAATCCAAGGGCTATGCCACATTGCTACAATGGCACAATCTGTATTACGACCCTAGCAAAACACCGCTGATAGGCGCGCCGCGTACATCGGCCCGTGTGGGTTGTGTGCAGTGGCAAATGCGCACACTTAAATCTGTTGGGGAATTGATTCAGCAGGTGGAGTTTTTTGTCGATGCCCTGTCAGATTACCAGTGTGATTTGGCGCTGTTCCCGGAATTTTTTAACGCGCCTTTGATGGGTATCGAAAATCATAAAACATCCATAGACGCGATCAAGGCGTTGGCAGAATTCACTGATGAAATCGTTGAAGCCATATCCAAGTTGGCGGTCGCATACAATATAAATATTGTCGCCGGTTCTATGCCGGTGATCGAAAACGATGAATTATTTAACGTGGCTTTTTTGTGTCGTCGGGACGGCACGCAGGATGCCCAGTACAAGTTGCATCCCACACCTCACGAAAAGCGCGCCTGGATCATGCAAGGTGGCGATGACCTGAGGGTATTCGATACAGATTTCGGAAAAATAGGCGTATTAATCTGTTACGACGTGGAATTTCCGGAGCTGGCGCGCTTACAGTCAGAGCAGGGAATGCAAATTTTATTTGTTCCATTCTGGACGGATACCAAAAATGGTTATTTGCGCGTGCGCTGCTGCGCTCACGCGCGGGCTATTGAAAACGAATGTTATGTGGCAATTGCCGGGAGTGTCGGCAATCTGCCGAAGGTGGATGGTGCCGATATTCAGTACGCGCAATCCGCAGTGTTTTCACCTTCTGATTTTGCTTTTCCGCACGATGCAATTATGGCTGAGACAACGCCCAATACCGAGATGACACTTATTGTGGATCTCGATCTGGAGAAACTAAAAAAATTGCAAAATGAAGGTTCGGTGCGTAACTACCTGGATCGACGTCGCGACCTGTATAAAATAAATTGGTTGGGAAAAAAATAAACGACGTCAAAATAGGCTTCTGACACCGTTAAGCATCCTTTGATGCCCGAACGATTCGCACGGTGTGCGGATGCCTGTTGGTGCGGTGTTGAAGTAGAGTTAACGCTACGGCTGATGGGGAGCAACTGGCAGTAACGGTTCTTCGAGCGGTATACGCTCCGCGTTTCCCATCAGCGTAATACCGGACTCGAGTAGTGCTCGGCCTTTACGAATTTTCGGTTTGCCCACCTGCCCACATTGCATCGGGATCGCCCATTGAGGCCGCTGCGCTGGGTTCATGCCTGTCGGACAGGCGGTTGCAGGCAGGTTACCAACAACAGCGCGAGAATAATGCTAACGATGCTGAAAGGTGATTCCGAGTGCTTCATTGTATTACCCCAAATTAAAAGTGGCTGTGCCAGAACTGCTGCGCCACCTATGCGCAAGGCACAATTGCGAAAGGCAAAATTCACATGCACTGACCAGCATCTTCGCGGAAATTATAGGGGATACCGTGCCAGTCGCTGGCGTACAAACCTGACTGTTTGGCCATCAATTACTTAACTGCATGAAATGCCAGAACATAGACGGCGCTATCTAGAGAAAATATCCTGAATATCTTCGGTGGTCAGTATGCGATAACAACCTTCTTCGACGGTGCCCAGCTTCAGGTTACCAGTCTGAAACCGGTGCAGGGTGACGACATGGTTGCCGACTGCTGCGAACATGCGACGAATCTGATGATAGCGCCCCTCGTTGAGTATCATCACGCCGCTGCGGGCGTTGACAGGTTTCCAGAGTGCGGGCCGTAAAGGTTTGCCATCGCCGTGGATAAAAAATTCGCCACTGGAGAAAAGATCGTTTTCATCGCCACGCAGCGCAGCGTGAACCGTCACTTGATAGTGCTTTGGTGAATGGGTTCGCGGTTGAATAATGCGGTGCAGAAGCTTTCCGTCATCGGTCAGCAACAGCTGTCCGGTACTGTCTTTATCGAGCCGCCCCACCGAAGACAGTATTGGTTTGCGGTGGCGCCAGCGATCGGGTAGTAAATCGTAGACCAGCGCTCCAGCGTCCCTGTGGGAACAAACGTAGCCGACTGGTTTATTAAGCATGATCGTCAGAGGTGCCGGAGGGTCGACGATTTCTCCATTGACCAGAAGGGCCCCTGCGCGCGCCTGATCAAATGTAACGGTTTGGTCTGCTTTGATTAATTTTTGGCCATTAAGAGTGACCGCGCCGGCACGGCAGGCGAGATTAATTTCCCTGCGGCTACCATAACCCAGATTTGAGAGCAGGCGATCGATACGCATTGCGCCTGGTGCTTTTGACATTGTTGGGGTTCAGTTGCGAACGAACCGCTGCACAAACCAGCAGCTCGCTTCAATCCGCAAATTCTGTTGTTGCGCCCAGGTCAGGCCGGTTTTCACCAAGGTTTCTGCGATGCCCTGGCCGCGCATTGTTTCTGGTACAAAAGTGCGGTGAAAGTTAATGCCGTTATTCGCGAGCAACGTATATTGCAGTAGCGCCTCGCTGCTGCCAGGATTAGCGACGAAACATTGTCGCTCTCTATCGTGGACAATATTGTGGCCGCGATTTGCGGGCGCGATACTCATTAACGAGCCATGGCGTAAAATTCATCGTTGGGACGCATGCTCAGAAAATTGGCCATCCGGTTGGACAGGCAAAAAAACGCGCTAATGGCCCCAATATCCCAGATGTCTTCCATGTCGAAACCGTGTTCGCGCAGTAGCGCATAATCTTCGTCGTTCACCTGGTTCGAATGCTGACTAACCTTCATCGCAAAATCCAGCATTACCCGCTGGCGATGAGTGATATCGGCCTTGCGATAATTAACCGCAACCTGATCTGCGAGCAGCGAATTTTTGGCAACGATGCGTAAAATAGCGCCGTGGGCAACCACACAGTACAGGCAATCGTTGCCTCCGCTGACGGCCACTACAATCATTTCCTTTTCCGCTTTGCTCAGGTTGCCCTTGCGCAACATCAAGGCATCGTGCATGGCAAAAAACGCGCGGCATTCGTCGGGTCGGTGGGCGAGCGCCAGAAACACATTGGGGACAAATCCAACTTTTTCCTGTACCGCGAGAACCTGCTCCCGTAAATCTGCGGGTAGATCATCAACGGTGGGTATCGGGAAACGGCTGATGGGGATGGTGGTCACCGCGGGCTTCTCCTTCACGAATAATAAGGAAAGTATGGGCATGGTATCGCGATAAAACAAGCCGCCAGCGAACAACCGTGGTTGCGTCAAGGCTGACCAATAAAACGCAACGCCTTTTTTGTGATCAGCTGTGCTCGTGAGATGTCGGTGCCGCCCTGGACAGAGTTTCCTGCACGGTAAGTGAGAACAAAAATGCGATAACGTAAATAAGTACGGCGGAGTTAGCGAGCTGCGTGGCTGCAACCACCGCCATTGGTGTGGCCCACAGGGCACCCAGTACCAATATCGCTCATGCGCTCAAGGAAAAAATTTGCGTCAAGCGCGAGTCACTGGTTAAAACTATCGGGCTGGCAACGGTATATAGCAGCAGGGCAGCTACCGCCATCCAGTGCGCCGTTGGCGATACTGGACATTTGAACGTTTAAATCCGGCGCTATCGGGCCGTGCAAAAAGCAGAGCCACCACTATGAGTATTGGCGCCACAATAGGCCCGACGTCGGCAGTGCGGACGGCGAGTGTTGTGCGCCGTAGTGTTCGGCCTCCTTGGGTAAGTAACGAACGCCAGAGCGGTTGCACGGTATGACGGCAGACGTTATCGGGCGACAGATCATTTTCAGGTTAATCAGTCGGGTCGACTTCCGTTACATTCAGATATCGTGGTTAGCAGTATTGTTAGATGGAATATTTATCGAGAAATTAAACTGATTGATTTATTCTTGACATTCAATATATTAGTGAGACTTATTTAATATTCACCCTGTATTGCAGGATACTACCCAGGCCACGCGAAAAGTCACGTATCTACCCGGCGCTGGATTGCTGTCAGGGTACGGGAGCGATAATGAATAGCGTTAACCATCCCGTTTTCTATGCCGCAGTCATGCTAATCGCTGGTTTGGGCATACCCGTAATGGCTTCCCTGAATGCCGGATTGGGCGCCAGACTGCATAATCCGATGCTGGCGTCGACAATTTTATTTGTTGTTGCCATTATCGTGGCGGTAGGTGGCTTGCTGATTTTTCAGGGAGTGCCAAAAACCGCGGTACCTAACACAATTCCCATCCATTTTTATCTGGGCGGTTTGTGTGTCGTGTTTTACGTGTTTGCAGTTACCTGGATCGTACCCAAATTTGGAGTTGGCAACGCCATAGCGTTTGTTTTGCTGGGACAGTTAATTTCAATGGCCACTATCGATAATTTCGGCTTGCTGGGCGCACTCCATTTCCCGGTTTCCTGGCAGCGGTTTGGTGGCTTATTACTGATGGCAGTGGGCGTCTTTTTTGCGGTTCGTAGAAGCTGATTGCCATGAAACTAACAGGCTTTTAATCTACTCTCTGTAGTCAGGAGTCAGGGTATGTGGCTCCCTTTGCTAAGGGGCGACAAGGCACAGTATCGGTACTGCCGCGATGGCTAGTTTTGTCCGACGCGGTGGGTCTCATGTAAAATAGCAATTATGCGGTCTTCCGCTTCAAAGCGGTTAACCAGCGCTTCGCCCAGTGCGGACAGGTCGTCGGCGAGCGAAGACAGGTCGTCGGGAGTCATGTATTTATCGTTGAAATCCAGCGCCTGTCCAGTTGAGTCGCCAATATGTTCGAGCAGCTTTTTGGCCTCTTTCAACCCTTCCTTTTCGTCGAACTCGCGCCCCTCTCGCAACAGCTGTTCGTAGACTTCAAAATGCCCTGCTGACACATAATCTACCAGCTGCTCGGAAAATTCCAGAACCCGCTCCCCATGGTCGGGCTCGTCGTCGTTGAATTCGCTGATGGCCGCCAGGTCGCTGTAAATAATCAGCAGGTTTTGTCGACTGAGCAGCCAACGGTCGATCAGTGCACTTACCCCACCCCAGCGTTCTCTTGCATTACGACAATTTTCCAACATGCTGTGCTGCCTGATTCGTCACTAGCGGACGGCAAGGATAGGCAACCCGGCGTCGCGACACAAGTGGGCGGCTACTTTAGCTACTGTCCAAGCCACAGTACCACGCTCGGCAGAGTCAACGCGGTAATGGCTCCGGTCAGACCCAGGGCAAGACTGGCGAAGGCGCCACACAGGGGGTCTATTTCAAAAGCTCTGGCAGTGCCAACACCATGGGCATTGATACCGAGGGTAAATCCCACCAGGCGCGGATCGTGCAAACCCAGTCGCGACAGTAGGGCGGGGCCGGCGAGTGCGCCGACGACTCCGGTAAAAATAACCACGCCAGCGGTAAGCTCCGCGATTGCGCCAATTTCCGTGGCAATACCTAGCGCAATTGGCGTGGTGACGGATTTTGGCGCAATCGCCAGCAGCGTCTCCGGCTGAGCGCCCAACAGCCAGGCGATGGACAAGGCACACAGAGGCGCGGCGATAACCCCGAACAAGAGGGTTAGTAACAGCGGCTGTGCGAGCTGGCGGATACGGTCGAACTGTTGATGCAGGGGTACAGCGAGGGCTACTGTGCTGGGCCCCAGTAGCCAGTAAAACAGGCGGTTGCCCCCTTGGTAATCGGCATACTCGATATCCAAAGCCCACAGAAAAATTCCGAGCAACACACAGGCGCTGGACAGGGGGTGTAGTAAAACCCATTGGTGGCAGTGGCGAAAAAGCCACAGGCAGGGTAGATAAATACTGACGGTGAGCACCATAAACAGGGCGTGTTGCAGTAGGTCAGCTGCCATCAACGGTGTCTCTCAGGGTCGTCTAATGGCGACGCAGTTCTTGCGCTCAGTGCTTTCAGTAATAAACCGGTGAGCGTGATGGACAAGAGGGTGCCGAGAATAATGGCGCCGAGCAGGGCGGACCATTGATCGGCAAACCTGTCGGGTAGATAAAATATACCGACACCGGCAGGAATAAAAAACAGTGGCAGCAAAGCAATGAGCCGGCGCGCGGTATCCACTAGCCATCCCGGTGTGGTGCCAGGATACAGACGCAGTGCGATGAACAGCAGCAACATCCCCAGTACGGATCCGGGAACCGGAGCATCGGTGTAGCTCGCGATGCCCTCCCCCAACCACAGAAAGGCAATGAGCAGCGCCAGCCCTTTACCCGTGGCGATCAGGTTTTGCGCAACAGTTGCCACAGGCTCAACAGGGCGAGGCCAGCAAAGGCCATCAGTGTCCAGGCGGGGATGCTAAGGTTTAATAAAGTCCACTGTACTTGCGCGCAATTACCGTCACCCTTGAGCAACATTGGTAATGCTTCGCTGAGGGAAAATACGTCGAACAGGTAATCGGCGGGCGGCCCACAGGCCGGCACCAGATCTTCCGGCAAACTTTGTAGCCACAATTGGCGCAGGGCGAAACCAGCCCCGGTCAGCGCACTAATGCCGGTGGCCGCTGCGTAGCCACGCTGACCGGCGCGACCGGGGTGATGAATAAACGCCAATATGGCGATAACGCCGGTGACGATGACCAGCACTCGTTGCACGATACACAGGTAACAGGGCTTCAAATCCAGCACATGTTGTAGAAACAGTGCGGCGGCAATCAAGCACGCACAGGCGAGGGCGATCGCTAGATTGGTGTTGCGCGGCGACGGCATTGCGGGTTTCCTCGCGTGGCTCTTCTCTTGCTGGTTGGCTCAGGTGCCGAATGGTGCTGGCGTTGAGATTAAGGGTTTCAGTTCGGTAGTGCCAGCGTCAACTGCCGATAGCACCGCGCCGTGGTCGATTACGTTGCTGGTAGCGCGCAGAAAACGCCAGCAACTTTTCCATTGCTGGCTGGAAAGCAGCTACCAACGCGGCCTGATTAGGCTGCACTTCCGCCCACGCCTGCTCGAGGGGTACCGGTCTGCGAAAGCGCCCGCCTACCTGGCGCAACACACCGGGTACCACATCCGGCTCGGCGTAACGCTGCAGCCAACCAATTTGTGGAGCGCGAACACTGAAGGCGTAGGCCCCGTCCGGTAACCACGGCTGACAGGTCTGTAGATGTTGATAAAAATCGGCACAGTAATCGTCGAGGGCCTGGTCGTGATAATGCCGCCAATTGCACGCTAAAAGATGGTCGAAACAGACATCGATAACGATGCCCGCATAGCGCCGCCACGGCACGGGAAAGTGGACAAGAAGCTCGCTGATTTCGGGCAAGTTGTCAGCGTAATTGTCGAGACTGCGGTGCAGCTGAATGCCACATTCGACCCCGACCGGGTAGTGCCCGCGCAGCGGTCCCTTCACGAAATCACCCAGCAGTCCGCCCACTTGCATGTCTGGGTCATCGCCTGAGAGCAAAATATGGGCGAGATAGTTCATGTCATGTCGAAATCGTATTGGGCGTAATAATTGGCTAGAAACTGGTCGAAGCTCAGGGTATCTGCCGCCTCCATTGCGCGTTGCTCGGCGAGGGATTCTGCCGCCAGGGCGGCGTACTCTTCGGCGATCGCGGGGTCGAGGGGTGTATCGAGAAAATATTCTCGATGCTGGCGTGCGTGACCGAGGGCGGTCTGAAAGTAGGTGCTCCCGGATTCCGCCATCTGCGCGAGAATGCGCGCGGCCGGGATCAACTCCGGGTTGGTAACCCGCTGTCCTGCGCTATCCACGGCAGTACCGTAGGCGTTGCCGCCGTGGGCCGTATCGAGAAGTGCTGCCACCGGACCAACCTCGCTTAATAATTTTGTAGCCCAGGCGCGCAGGGAAACGTCGTCTTTGCCGTCAATCAATGTCAGCGCGGGATCCCTGCCCCGGTACACGACCCGGCGCTGGTTTTCCAGAATGTTGCGATACTCCTGGGCGGTGGCGGGAGGGCTGTCGCTCAACAGGCAGTGCAGTAAAAAGCTATCCAGAAAATGGATTTGTGCCGCGTCAATACCGACGGGCAGCAATGGGTTGAGGTCGATGCAGCGTACCTCGACGTACTCGACCCCCCTTTCCCACAGCGCTTTGAGGGGAGTTTCGTTGCCCTGGGTGGTGCGCTTGGGGCGAATCGCGCTGTAAAACTCATTCTCGATTTGTAGCAAGTTGGTGCTGAGCTGCAGATAATTTCCCGCGCGATCTCGCAGTCCGATTTGCTCGTAGGCTGGATAAGGTTTGGTTAACGCACTGCGTAGATTGTTAACGTAGCTGCGCAGATCGTTGTAGCAGACAATAAGTGACGCCTGGGCATCACTCTGGTATCCCAGGTCACCCATGCGCAGCGATGTGCTGTAGGGCATGTGCAGGCTGTGATCATCTCTGCCAAACGGAACCAGGCCGTGGGCACGGCCCGCGACAAACGAACGGCACACGGCCGGCGCCGCGCCGAACAGGTACAACAACAGCCAGAAATGCCGTTTAAAATTGCGAATCAGGGCAAAGTAACGCTCGGTTTTAAAATCCTTTAACGGGCGGGTGTCCTGTGCATGTTGCTGCAACAGCACCCAGCACTCGTCCGGCAATGACCAGTTGTAATGAATCCCGGCAATGGTTTGCATCAGGCGACCGTAGCGATGCCCCAGGCCCTCTCGATACAGGGTTTTCATTTTGCCGATATTAGAACTGCCGTAGCGGGCCACGGGAATATCCGCGTCGCGGCCGAGCACGCAGGGCATGCTGTTGACCCACAATAGTTGATCGTCAATATGGCGATAGGTGAAACGATGAATATTATCCAGGGTTTGCAGCACCGCGCTGGCCGAATCCAGAGGCGGCGTAATAAATTCCAGCAACGCCTCTGAATAATCGGTAGTGATGAACGGATTGGTCAGTGTCGAACCCAGCGCGGTTGGGTGCGAGGTATTTGCCAATTGCCCTTCGGGCGTAACCCGCAGGCTTTCCTTTTCAATGCCGCGTCGAATACCTTTTAACAATGCGCTGTGTTCAGGTGAGGTAAACGGCGACAAGGATTTTTTCATAGAGGGTCAGCGCCTGAAGGCGACGGCAGGGCGCTGTTAGTCCGCTGTCGCGGTGAATTGGGTCAATAGCGGTCGACCTCGGTCATCGACCGCACATGGAGTAACCTTGCCGCGCACGGAAGTATCCTTGGCGCTGAGTTCGACCAGCTGGTTAACAGCCTGGTCTTTGTGCGGGCTAAAAAACAGCACGTCCGCCTCGCTCGGATCAATCCACGTCAGCTCCTTGCTGAGCAACTGGCCATACTGTTTTTCAATGAGATACAACGCCATTGTCTTCACAGCTCGTTGGTTGCGGTGGCGATAGTGTAACGGATGCTTTGATCAGGGCAACAGGTAGTTGCTCACCAGCTTTGCATCCTGTTGCTCGGCCCGCCGAAATAAGCTGGCGCGGCGAGAGTCTGTGGATGAAATGAGGTGCTACCCCGCTCTGGCCAGCATTTTTGCCACCATGCCCCGTTGCTTTTCTATAAGCGGCGCAAAAGGTAGCGCCGCAAAATGCTGGTCAACATAGCGGGCGAGATCTGGCCAGCGGCTGCTGTCCACCGTTTCGCCACCCATGGACGCGTTGATAAACTGGGATACGACGGCAATGTCCGCCAGGGTCAGGGTGTCGCCGACCAGATATTGCAGGTCGCCAATTTCTGCGTTCAGGTAGTCGAAAAGTGGTGGCGCCCTGGCGGCAATGATGGCGTCGATTTTGGCCGCATCGTATTCCCGGCCGAGGGACCGAAACACTACGCGGTGGCGAAATGCGGTGGCGGAGATAGCTCCGGAAAGTTCGTAGTCAGCGAATTTTTCGAACCAGGCCACGCGACTTTTTAACAGTGGATCCGCAGGAACCAATGGGTGCTCCGGAAAAACATCTTCCAGGTAGCGGCAGATAATGGCGGAATCCTGAATATAGTGACCGGCGTGCAACAACACAGGAATGCGCTTGAGAGGATTAATTTTTTCATAGCCTTGCGGCAGATTGAACGGCGATACCGGATCCATCTCGTACTCCAGACCTTTGAGCACCAACGCGATATGGACTTTGCGTACAAACGGAGAAAGCGGTGCGCCAATAACCTTGATAGCCGTCATTACCTGTCGCCTGTCTGTATGGATTCTGTATGCATCAGAAAATTGCTGGGTTGGGCCATGCTAGCAATTGGTCGCGGGTACAACAAGGCATAGCGTTTGTAGTCGTCACCCGCCCGTGGTAAAACATCGCCAATGAGTTACGCAACCCGCGCGGCCTGTGCGCTGCGCGGCGACAGGATGATCGTTATGGCTACGCTAGAGGGAATCTGTTATCGCACTACATCGCGGGCACCCATGCGCGAATTGCACGGCTGCGCGGTCACTGCGGATGGCGGTGTCGCCGATGATTTTCGTGGTGCGCCGGGTAAGCGACAGGTCACGGTGCTGAGTCTGGAATCCTGGCAGGAGGCCTGCGCGGCAGCCGGTGCTGAATTGCCGTGGACGATGCGACGGGCGAATTTACTGGTCAGCGGATTGCGGTTTGATCGATCCCAGGTGGGCAAAACCCTGAAAATCGGCGATCTGGAGCTGTTGATTACCCGGGAAACCGACCCCTGTCGACGTATGGAAGAATCCCATCCCGGACTACTCGCTGCCTTGCAGCCCGACTGGCGCGGGGGTGTGTGCTGTCGCGTAGTTGCCCCTGGTCCGATCGCGGTGGGCGACGCCGTCACCGTGCTCGACCCTTGATTGGCACGACCCTTGTTTGACACGACCGTTAAACGGATTAAAAATTAATCCCCTATAAACCTAGTTGTGACCACATCTCGTTCACCCGTGCCTTCACCGCGCTATTCATCTCGATGGGGCGCCCCCACTCCCGCTGGGTTTCGGCGGGCCATTTATGGGTGGCATCCAGCCCCATTTTCGCGCCGAGACCAGAGACCGGTGAGGCAAAATCCAGGTAATCAATGGGCGTGTTGTCGATGATCACGGTATCCCGCGCCGGGTCCATGCGCGTGCTCAGTGCCCACACTACATCCTGCCAGTTGCGCGCGTCGATATCGGCATCGGTCACGATCACAAACTTGGTGTACATAAACTGCCGCAGGAAAGACCACACCCCCATCATTACCCGCTTGGCGTGCCCCGGATATTGTTTGTGAATGGTCACTATCGCCACCCGGTAGGAACAGCCTTCCGGTGGGAGGTAAAAGTCGACGATTTCCGGAAATTGTTTTTGCAATAGCGGAATAAAAACCTCGTTCAAAGCCAGTCCCAGTACGGAAGGTTCGTCCGGGGGTCGGCCGGTGTAAGTGCTGTGGTAAATCGGAGCGTCGCGATGGGTTATGCGTTCGATGGTCATTACCGGGAAGCGTTCTACTTCGTTGTAATAACCGGTGTGGTCGCCGAACGGGCCCTCGTCCGCTTCGTCGCCGGGCGCGATGTAACCTTCGAGAATGAATTCGGCGCTGGCAGGCACCTGTAGGTCGTTGCCGATGCAAGCGGTAACCTGGGTTTTTTGCCCCCGCAGCAACCCGGCAAACGCGTATTCCGAGAGGGTGTCGGGCACTGGCGTCACCGCGCCGAGGGTGGTCGCCGGGTCGGCACCGAGCGCCACCGCCAGCGGAAAGTTTGTGCCGGGATGGGCGCGCTGCCAGTCGCGAAAATCCAGTGCTCCGCCGCGGTGGGGCAGCCAGCGCATGATGGCGCGGTTTTTACCGAGGACCTGCATACGGTAAATACCAAGGTTTTGCCGTTTTTTTTGCGGCCCGCGGGTCACCACCAGCGGCCAGGTTATCAGAGGTCCGACATCGTCTGGCCAGCAGGTCTGAATCGGTAGCGCGGCGAGATCGACATCGTCCCCTTCCAGCACGACGGTCTGACAGGGTGCATTTTTAACTTCGTCCACCGGCATGTTCAGCACTTGCTTGAAGGTGTCGCGTTGGGCCCACAGCGCCTTGAAGCTGGCGGGCGGCTCTGGTTCCTTGAGGTACGCCAGCAGTTTGCCCACGTCGCGCAGCTGTTCGATGCTCTCTCGCCCCATGGCGAGGGCCACCCGGGTAGTCGTGCCGAACAGGTTGGCCAGCACCGGTGTGGCGTGGCCCTTCACGTTTTCGAACAACAGGGCGGGACCACCACCTTTCAGAACCCGGTCGCAGATTTCGGTCATTTCCAGGTGGCAATCGACTTCCACGGAAATGCGCTTGAGTTCGCCGCGTTGTTCCAGAAACGTCATAAAGGAGCGCAAATCCGTGTGGTGCATAATTCCGCCGTGGCATTCAGATTGGAAAATGGTACGGTAACCTTACTGGAAAGCAAAATATAGAAGGCGTTGCAACATAACAGCGTTCTAAACCAGTTCTCAAGAATATTGGGCAGCGCGCATAACCGGTCGCTGAAGGCTATCGGGACTGCCCGTAATTCGAGAAGTTTTTACTAACCGGGAGACAAAATATGAAAAAGGTGCAGTTAGGCAGCAGTGATCTGCAGGTGGGCCGCCTGGGCCTGGGGTGCATGGGGATGTCGGAGTTCTACGGCGCCGCGGATGATGCAGAGTCCGTCAAAACCTTGCATCGAGCCGTGGAGCTGGGCGTAAATTTTTTTGACACGGCGGACATGTATGGTTCGGGGCACAACGAAACGTTAATTGGCAAGGCATTTTCCGGACGCTGGCGCGATGTAGTGGTGGCCACCAAGTTCGGGATTCTCAGGGGTGAGGGTGGGGAGTTCACGGGCATTAGTGGTCGCCCCGATTATGTAAAGTCGGCCTGCGAAAAAAGCCTGCGCCGTCTGGGCGTTGAAGCTATTGACCTGTACTACGCCCATCGTATGGATCCCGACGTACCTGTTGAGGACACCGTCGGCGCGATGCGGGATTTGGTCAATGCGGGAAAAGTGCGCTTCCTGGGTCTCAGTGAAGCGACGCCAGAGCAATTGCGTCGTGCTTACAAAGTCCACCCCATTGCCGCCCTGCAAACCGAGTACTCCATGTGGAGCCGCGATGTGGAAGGTGAAATACTGGGAGCCTGCCGCGACCTGGGTATGGCATTTGTCGCCTATAGCCCTCTGGGACGAGGGTTTTTGACAGGCAGCATTCCCTCTCGAGATGCCCTCGCGAGCGACGACTGGCGTTTGTTGAACCCGCGCTTCGGGGAACAGGCTATGGCGCGCAATCAGGCGTTTATCGCGATCGTCAACGACATTGCCGCCGCCAGGGGGGTTACGCCAGCCCAGGTGGCGCTGGGTTGGGTGCTCAGTCAGGGCGATGATATTTTTCCGATACCGGGCACCCGCAAGGTGTCGCGTTTAAAAGAAAACCTTGCTGCGCTGGAGGTGCGGTTCAGTGCCGATGAGCTGAACGCGATACGTGCCAACCTGCCTGTTGCAGAAGGTGATCGCTACTAGTCGGGCACATGCCGCACAGGTTCGT
>JBFJKD010000007.1:0-23472 GCA_041635095.1 Porticoccaceae bacterium | reverse complement strand
GTGCTAAATACGATTTCTTCGTTATTCATTTCGAAATGTCTGACCGAACGTGGCGCCAGATTCAACACGATCTGCCCGTCGGTAACATAGTTCTCTGGCACCTCAACCCCTTGCGCAAAGGCATCGACCACCAGATGAGGCGTACAGTCGTTATCGACGATCCAGTCGTAAAAAGCCCTGATTAGATACGGCCGATTCGGGGTCATGGCCATGCAAGATTCACCGTTAGTGTACAACGCGACGGGCGCTCAGCTCGCCAACTCAGCGACGCATATCCCGCTCCGCTTCCGTCAAACTGGCGCGAAACGCTGGCCGCTCGAATACTCTTTTCATATAGCCCAGCAACGGCTTCGACTGCTTGCTGGTTGGAATTTTGATGCCCACCGATTCGAGACGCCACAATAGCGGCGCGAGACAACAGTCCACCAGCGTAAATTCCTCGTGCATAAAAAAAGGCTTATCGGCAAAGATAGCGGCAGTGCTTAGTAACTCGTCCTGCAGCTCTTTGCGCGCCTTGGCCGCGCCCTTCGTTTCGGGTTTATGGGTAATCAAATCGAGTCGCTCACACCAGTCTTTTTCAATGCGGTGCATGTACTGCCTGCTCAGCGCCCGCGCAACGGGATACACCGGCAACAAAGGCGGGTGGGGAAAGCGTTCGTCCAGGTACTCCATCATCACTTTCGATTCGTACAGCGACAAATCCCGATCCGCCAACGTCGGCGCTGTGCCGTAGGGGTTAAGCTCCAACAACTCTTCCGGCACGGCGGATGGGTTGATGCTTTCGATATCGACCGCGATACCTTTTTCGGCAAGCACGATGCGTACCCTGTGACAGTACTGACAGGATGGATCGGAAAAAAATGTCATCGAAGAGCGTCTGGTTACAACTCCCATGGAGTTCACCTCAGTTGTTGCGCATTACAAAGAGCCGGCGTCTACCCGGATTGATTTATCAATGGATATCCTTCCAGTACTCCCGATTCAGCAGCCACACCCAGATTAGTAAAAATGCGATAAACAACAACACACCAATCGCCATGGAGTGACTTTCCTCCGCGATGGGATTGGCCAGATAGTCGAGAAAATTTACCAGATCGTAAACGCTTTGGTCGAACTCGGGGGCAGATAACTGCCCCTCCACCGCCAGCTCATAGCTGCCGCAGGGATCGTCCAGCAACGGCTCGCTGGTTAGCGGATCGACTTTGACGCCACCATTGGCGGCCAGTATCGGCCCCGGCGCACAACGTTGCAGACCCTGCAAATCCAGCAGCGCGTGGGGCATGCCCACATCCTTGAAAACCTTGTTGTTCACGCCGATGGGGCGGCCAGGGTCAGCATAGAAGTTGCGCAGATAAGTGAATACCCATTCGGGTGACCGCGCTCGGGTCACCAGCGTTAAATCCGGCGGTGCGGCGCCAAACCATTCCTTGGCCGCACGCTCCGGCATGGAAATGGTCATCAGCTCACCAATTTTCTGCCCGGAAAACACCAGATTTTCGAGCATCAGACCCTTGGGAATATGCAGGTCGTCCGCAACCCGCTCCCAACGCGAATATTTCGCGGAGTGGCAACCCATACAGTAGCTAACAAAAACCTGGGCGCCCCGTTGCCGCGACGCATTGTTCAGGGCCGCGAGCTCGTATTTATCGAGCTGTTGACCCTGTAGTTGTGCTTGCGCAACCAGCGGGTTTTCAAAATTATCGCAGGCAATCGCACCACAATCTAATTGCGTTTCGGCACCCACCGCTTTCAGCGGAATAACCGTCAACGCAATCACAATGCCGAGCACCGCGAGGGAACGCCAGAAGCCCATGCCACCATCCATAGTGATGCGTTCGGGTTCCGGTCGAGTAGACTCCAGACTGGTCCAGATCGGCATCGCCAGGAAGTAGGCAAAGTACAGCACTGTGCAAATTTGTGCCAGGAAGGTGCGGTCGTCGGTCGGTGCCTTCACCCCCAATACGCCGAGAATAATAAACGAGGCGGCAAACACCAGGATGGCGACGCGACTGATGGCGCCCTTGTAGCGAATGGACTTGACCTTACTGCGATCGAGCCAGGGCAATACAAATAATATTGCGATGGCGGCGGCCATGATCAGAAACCCAAAAAACTTGTCCGGCACCGCGCGCAACATCGAATAGTAAGGCGTGAAATACCATACCGGGGCGATATGCTCCGGGGTTTTCAGCGGATTGGCGATTTCAAAGTTGGCGTGTTCGATAAAGTAACCGCCCATCTCCGGCATAAAGAAAATAATAAAGCAGAACACAAACAGGAACACCACGATCGGTACCAGGTCGTGCACCGTGTAGTAGGGGTGAAAGGGAATCCCGTCCAGGGGCACACCATTGGCGTCCTTGTGCTTTTTGATTTCAACCCCGTCCGGATTATTCGAGCCCACCTGATGCAGAGCCAGCAGATGTAACACCACCAAACCCAGTAACACGATGGGCACCGCCACCACGTGCAGCGCGAAGAAACGGTTCAGAGTAATCCCCGAAATCAGATAGTCCCCGCGCACCCACTCCACCACGGCTTCGCCGATATAGGGAATGGCCCCGAACAGGGAGATAATTACCTGCGCGCCCCAGTAGGACATCTGCCCCCAAGGCAGTACATAACCGAGAAATGCCTCGGCCATCAGTGCCAGATAAATGGCCATACCAAACAGCCACACCAGTTCGCGCGGTGCCTTGTAGGAGCCATATAGCAAACCGCGAAACATATGCAGGTAGACCACCAGAAAGAACGCCGATGCCCCGGTGGAATGCATGTAGCGCAGCAGCCAACCGTATTCCACATCGCGCATAATGTATTCGACAGAAGCGAACGCACCCTCAGCAGTAGGTACGTAGCTCATGGTCAACCAGATACCGGTCAACAACTGGTTCACCAGAACCAGCAGGGACAACACACCGAAAAAGTACCAGAAGTTAAAATTCTTGGGGGCGTAATACTTGCCCATGTGGGTGTCCCACGCCCGCTGCACCGGCAAGCGCTGATCTATCCAGGTCCACAACGCAGTTAACCACTTCATGCGGCAGCCTCCTGGTCAATGCCAACAACAATAACGGTATCGCTTTCAAAGGAATAAGGGGGCACCGACAAATTGGTCGGCGCGGGAACGCCCTGATAGACCCTGCCCGCCAGATCAAACTTGGAACCGTGGCACGGACAGAAAAATCCGCCCAACCACTCTTCGTTGGCACTGCCTAAATCCGCCGCCCCCACATCGGGGCGATACTTCGGTGCGCAGCCAAGATGAGTACACAAACCCACCAGCACCAGAATTTCAGGCTTGATGGAGCGATTGTTCGGGTCGACATAGCCGGGCTGCACAGATTTTTCGGAATTCGGATCCCGCAGGTGATCCGCGCCACTTGCGAGGTTCTCCAGAACCTCCTGCGTGCGGCGCACCACGTACACCGGCTGGCCACGCCACTCAAAGGTGGCCATTTGACCCGGCTCTATTTTGGCGATGCTGATCTTGACCGGCGCCCCGGCGGCCCGCGCCTTGGCGCTGGGTACCCAGGACCCGACAAAAGGGACCGCGGCCCCCACTACCCCGGCGGCGCCCACCACACAGGTGGCACCGGTCAGAAAGCGGCGACGCCCCTTATTGACACCGTCATAGCTCATAGGAGATCCCCCTTACAACAACAAAAAAGGTTTAAGACTGGCTGAGAAGTGACTATCAACGACATTTATCAGCGATTGGATTAAATGCGCAAAAAAAAGGTGTGTAATAGTAATGAAAAAGGTGTGCCTTTACAAGCAAACGACCCAGGAAACAGGTACAACATACTGTTTTTTAAATAAAAACGCCCAGCTGAAAGCCGGGCGTCGCGAATCCAGAAGCTGTATTAGCGCTTCGAGTACTGCGGGCGTTTGCGCGCTTTGCGCAGACCCACTTTTTTCCTTTCCACTTCCCGCGCATCCCGGGTCAGAAATCCCGCCTTGCGCAATGTGCCGCGCAAGCCTTCGTCGTATTGCAACAGGGCCCGGGACAGGCCGTGGCGAATAGCGCCCGCCTGACCGAAGCTGCCGCCCCCGGCAACCGTAATCTTGACATCAAACTGACCTGTTACCTGCACCAGTTCGAGTGGCTGACGCACGATCATACGCGCCACTTCCCGACCAAAATACTGATCGAGCGTGCGGTTGTTTACCGTGATATCGCCGGTGCCTTTACTAACGAATACACGGGCCGAGGAGGTTTTGCGTCGGCCGGTGCCGTAATACTGGGTATTTGCCATGATCAACGATCCATTAAAACTTCAGTTCTTTCGGTTGCTGGGCGGTGTGCGGGTGAACTTCACCGGCGTACACCTTCAATTTTTTGTACATCTCTCTACCCAGAGGACCGCGCGGCAACATGCCCTTCACGGCGGTTTCAAGGACGCGCTCTGGTGCTTTGTCGATCAATTTCTCGAAAGTGATCGACTTGATACCGCCGGGATGGCCGGTATGGTGGTGATAGGTTTTGGCCTTGGCCTTATTCCCGGTAACGCGAACTTTTTCCGCATTGACCACAACCACGTAGTCGCCGGTATCTATGTGCGGCGTATACTCCGGCTTGTGCTTGCCACGCAGTCGCGTCGCAATGCTGCTGGCCAGGCGACCCAGGGTCTGCTCGGCGGCATCCACTACATACCATTCATGTGCCACAGTGCTGGGCTTGGCGCTATAAGTTTTCATCGTAACCTGCCTGATATCTGGGGGCTTCCAGAAAAGAGCGCGAATTCTACCGATGAGAGCCGCGCATATCAAGGGGCACGGCGGTAGTTGTTGTGGGAAATCGCAGTGACGGGCCATCCAGCCTGGAGCTTTGCGCGGAAGTCTCGAGGTGCAGACACCAATTTCGGACTTCTATCCTGTGTTATCCCACTCTTTTTTACTCTGAGCGATGGGTTTTTACTCTGGACGATGGGGTCGGGCTAGATATTCCCGGGACTGCATCTCCAGTAGCCGACTGGTGGTACGTGCAAACTCTGCGCTCAGATTGCCCCCCCCGTAGAGTTGCTCAACCGCCACCTGGGAAGAAAGCGCCAGTTTGACATTGCGATCGTAGAACTCATCGATCATATTGATAAAGCGTCGCGCCCGATCATCGCTACGCACATCCATAGCAGTTACACCGCTGACCACAATGGCGTGGAATTCCCGCGCCAGTTCGATATAGTCATTCTGACTGCGCGGCCCATCGCACAGCGCCATAAAATCGAACCAGGCCACATCCTCTCCCACAAAGCGACAAGGAATGTCGCGACCCTCCACCTCCAGCAAGACCCCTTTGCGGATTTCCTCCACGCTCGGCACCAGCTCTTCGAACAAATCAGTCAACGCCCGCTCGGCGGCGCCATCCAGAGGGCAATGGAATAATGGTGCCCGTTGCAGGGTACGCAACCGATAATCCACGCCTCCGTCCACATTCACCACATCACAATGCCGCTGGATCAACTCGATAGCCGGCATAAAACGCTGGCGTTGCAGGCCGTTTGCATACAGGTTGTGCGGCTCGATATTAGAGGTCGCGACAAAGGTAACGCCACGCTTGAACAGCTGCTCCATCAACGTGGCCAGAATCATCGCATCGGTGATATCGGATACAAAAAATTCGTCGAAGCACAACACCGTTGCGTCGTCGGCAATACCGGCCGCCACTTTTTCAAGCGGGTTTTTCGTGCCTCGGCACAGTGTCAAATCTCGATGCACACGGCGCATAAACCGATGAAAATGCACACGCATTTTCGACTGGAACGGCAAGCTTTCGTAAAAATTGTCCATCAGGTAGGTTTTACCGCGGCCCACACCACCCCAAAAATACAGTCCCCGTACCGGTACGCCTGCACCCGGACGAAACAGCCGACTCAGCAAACTGGTTTTGCTCTGGCGCGCCGCTAACAGCTGTTCGAACAGAACCTGCAACTTCGCCACCGCCTGCTCCTGCGCAACATCGGCCACAAAGCCTTCGCGCTGCAGATCCAGTTGATAACGTTGCTGTGGGTTAAGAGACATGGGGGTCGTCGCGGATAGAAAGTGTGACGGAATCAAGGTCGCGGCACACTCTACCGGCACAGCTATTCGGTTGCAACCAGAGGTAGTGCGGTGCACAACTCGGTGCGCACCCGCTGGCGCAAATTAACCAGCTCGCCATGGAAGAAATGACTGGCCTCGGGAAAAGAGAGCACCGTTGCCGGGGGCGATAACTGCCTCGCCCAACGGCGCACCGCCGCCGCGTCGACGACTTCGTCCTGTTCCGCTATCAGCACACACACCGGGCACGAGAAATAATTTATCGCCTCCATCCCATAGCGATCCGCTGGCGGCGCCACCAAAATCAAGTGGTGCAGCGGCAGCTTATCGGCCCCTGCGGCGGCCACCACCGCGCCAAATGAAAAACCCGCGACCAGCAGCCGGTCAGTGCCGTAGTGCGCCGCAGCCCAGTTTGCTACCGACAGCAGATCATCCACCTCCCCACGACCGGCATCGTGTTCGCCCGCGCTTGCGCCCACACCTCGAAAATTGAAGCGCACCGCCGGTATCCCGAGATCGCGGTAAGTATGCGCCAGCGTGGCAACCACCTTGTTCTCAAGAGTACCGCCGTATAAAGGGTGCGGATGACATAGCACTGCGCAATAACGAGTGACGTCCTGAGCCGCGCGCGGCTCATCCAGCCGCAGCTCCAGCATACCCGCCGGACCCTGAATTAATCTTCTGCTGACGTTGGCCAAGCTAATCCCCACCGATCAATTACCGTATTCGCAACATTGTAAATGTGCCGCTGGCACGCCGCCACGACCTGCGCCCCACTAACTGTAACTAACGGCATTAGAACAAACCATTACTATTAGAACAGGCAGGGACACCAGATCAAATCCGATTCGACGGCTGGACGGTTTCCCGCTAGAATTCCCACTGAGTTGAGCAGCACAAGGAGCCATCACCATGACCACCACCTTATTTTGGGTTGGCCTGATTTGCCTGGTCGTTGGCGCCTGCGCCGGATACCTTCTCGCCCAGTCCGCTTCACCAACCGGTAAGAAGCGGCGCGAACTGGAGGCTTCACTGCGTGCCAAAGAGGCAGAATTCAAAGCCTACCAGCAGGAAGTAACCACACATTTTGTTAAAACCTCTGAATTAATCGGCAACCTTACCGAAAGCTATCGCAGCGTACACGAACACCTCGCGATGAGCGCCATGAACCTCGCGAATCCAGATGTCAGCCGCAAACTACTCGACGCGGGCAGCGGACGCCTGTTGCCGAAAACTCGCCGCAACCTGACGTCCGGCACAGTGGCGCCCAAAGATTACGCACCGACCAGCGGCGTATTGCGCGAAGATTACGGACTGCGCGATGATAGCGACGATCCGGAAGATAGAATTCCGCTGCGCGCTGTGAAAACCACTTCCAGCAAATACGATGCGCGCGACGACTTTGAAAACGACGACTTTGACGACGATGCAGAATCGGATCCCACCCTGCGGGTCGGCTGAAGTAAGCGTAGAGCAGCGCTCTGCTCGCTGTCGATTAAGTTCTGAACAAACCCGTTTTGTATTTGCCTGCAGACCATCCCGCAGGCATCTTTAGCCCGCAGACAAAGTTCTCAACATAGCTCGCCGACTGCATGCCCGGCCGGGTTATGTCAGGCGTCGACGTCCCGGTAATAGGCCTGCAACACGTCGAGCACTTCCGGCCGCGAAAAATTATCCTCTACCGCTTCGCCTTCCGACAACGCCTGACGCAGTTTGGTGCCGGATACCAGCACCCGATCCTGGGCCGTATGAGGACAGGTGCGCATCGACGCCATGCTGGCGCACTGATTACACCAGAAGGTCCAGTCGATCTTTAGCGGTTGCGTCTGCAGCGCATCGGACGGAATTTCATCAAAAACATGGTGGGCGTCAAAAGGTCCGTAATAATCGCCAACGCCCGCGTGATCACGCCCGACGATTAAATGGGAACAGCCGTAATTCTGGCGAAATAACGCGTGCAGAAGTGCTTCGCGTGGACCCGCATAGCGCATATCAAGGGGGTAGCCGGACTGCACCACGGTATTTTTCACAAAGTATTTGTCCAACAAAACACCAATCGCCTGCTGGCGAACGTCGGCGGGGATATCTCCGGGCTTGAGTTTTCCCAGCAGCGAGTGAACCATCACCCCATCGCAGATTTCAATCGCGATCTTGGCCAGGTATTCGTGGGAGCGGTGCATGGGATTGCGGGTCTGAAAGGCGGCCACCGTGGACCAGCCTTTTTCCTCGAATAGTGCCCGGGTTTGCGCCGGGGTCATATAAATATCCGCGTATTTGCTCGGAAACTCTCCCTGGGACAGTACCTGCACCGCGCCACCCAGATTCACCTCTCCCTGGTTCATAACCATTGCCACACCGGGATGCGCTGCGTCCGTTGTTCTAAATACCTGGAGACATTCGTGGGCTTTGTCTATCTGATACTTTTCCGCTACCGTCAAAATCCCCATGACCTCCCCGGTTTCACCGTCCAACAGCGCGACCTCGCTACCCTCAACGATGGTGTCTGCCTGTGCCTGAGAAACCGACAAGGTGATGGGAATTGGCCAGAATAATCCGTTCGCCAGCGACATGTTGTCGCACACGGATTGCCAGTCGGCCTCGCCCATAAAACCATTGAGGGGCGTAAACCCACCGATACCGAGCATGATCAGGTCGCCCACTTCACGTGACACCAGCTTGATGGCGGGCAGCGATTGCGCCCGACTTAGCGCGGCCGTGTGGGCATCGCCCTCAAGTAACAGGGGTTTGAGTGCGTCGCTGCCGTGAGGCGTTACCAGATTGGCCATAACAACATCCTGTGTGAAAAAACGGTGCTCACAGTAGCAATAGAGGACAACAAAAAACAGCCCGACGGTAAGAATTTTTCAGCATAGCACCCTGACTTTTCGACACAGCGATCCCGCAGCAACACACAGGCACCACATATATGTGTGTTGATTATGCGATAATCGCGAAAAATCTAATTCATAATTACGGTCGCAGCCAACTGGGGGAAACGTGGATATACGGGGAGTGACCAGACGCCTGTTAAACTTTCTGGGTTGGCCCATTGCCGTCGGCGTGATCGCAGCGGCAGTGCTGCTCATATTGTTCCCACAGCTACTACATCCTGGCAACCAGCGTAGCGCGTCGCCCCTGGACAACCTCGCACCAGATACCCGAAACCCCTGGGGACAGACAACATCCTACGCGCAGGCGGTGCGCAAAGCCGCACCATCGGTGGTGAATATTTATACCCGCAAGCGACTTGCCACGCGGCGCCACCCCCTGCTGGACGATCCCTACTTTCGACGCTTATTTAATCAGGACAATCCACAACGCCAGCAACGCATGTAGTCTTCCCTGGGATCGGGTGTCATCATCACCAAAGACGGTTTTATTCTCACCAACCATCACGTGGTAGAGGGGGCCGATGAAATTATTGTGCTGATGTACGACGGTCGCGAAACCCAGGCAACGGTCGTCGGGCTGGATAAGGACACCGACCTGGCAGTGCTTAAAATCGAGCTTGGCAATCTGCGCCCGATTACTCTCGTCAACGCTGCACAGGCAGAAGTGGGTGACGTGGTATTGGCGATTGGCAACCCGTTTGGCGTGGGCCAGTCGGTTTCGCAGGGCATTGTCAGCGCCACCGGCCGCAACAGTCTACACCTCAACACCTTTGATAATTTTATTCAAACTGACGCCGCCATTAACCCGGGAAATTCCGGTGGCGCGTTAATCGACGCCTACGGTAACTTACTGGGTATCAATGCGGCGACGCTCAATGAGACGTCGTCGGTCGGTATCGGCTTTGCCATTCCCGCGGACACGGCAATTAAGGTGCTGGATGATATTGTTGCGCATGGTCGCGTGATTCGCGGCTGGCTGGGGGTGCAGGCACAGCAGTTGGGTCCGGAGCTGGCGACGCGACTGGGGCTGGATCCTCCCGCCGGGATTATTATTACCGATGTCAATGCCAACGGCCCGGCCCGCGCTGCGGGCCTGCAAGGGGGCGATGTGGTGACCCATATTAACGACCTGCGCATTGCAGATGGGTCGCAGGGTCTGAACATCATCGCCGGACTCAAGCCGGGCGACCCGATCCGACTACAGGTAGTGCGCAGTGGTCAACCACTCACCATCAACGCCACCGCCGGGACGCGCCCACCCGTTAACTAGTCGCCCAGCAACTTGTTACTAGACTAATCGCCGCGACGCAATCCTGGAATAACGTCACCCGACCCCTGCTGACTTGCGCGAATGACTTGCGCGAATGACTTGCGCGAATGACTTGCGCGAACGAACCCACGAATTAACGCCCAGGTTAATCAAGCAGCGCTGCGAGCGCCTGGACCAACTGTGCATTTTGCGCGTCCGTACCGATGCTAATGCGTACGTACTGCGCGATGCGTGGTTGCCTGAAATGCCGCACAATAATTCCGCGCGCGCGTAGCGCCGCCGCCAGCGCCTCGCCATCCCGGGCGGGATGCGAGGCCAGTAAGAAATTGGCGACCGATGGCAATACCGAAAACCCGAGTTGTATCAGTTGCGCGCGCAACGTTGCGCGACTGGCGATCACCCGCTGGCGGGTGGTTTCAAAATAGTCCTTATCCGCAAAAGCGGCCACGCCCCCCGCGATGGCGAGGCGATCGAGCGGGTAGGAATTAAAGCTGTTTTTGACCCGCTCCAGGGCTTCGATCAGCTCCGGGTGGCCCACCGCAAAACCCAGCCGTAACCCGGCCAACGAGCGCGATTTGGACAGGGTTTGCACGACCAGCAAGTTAGGGTAGCTGCCGACCAGAGTGATCGCACTGTCGCCGCCAACGTCGATATATGCGTCGTCCACCACTACTACCGAGTCGGTGTTGTTTTGCAACAATGGTTCTATATCGCTCAGGGACACCAGACACCCGGTCGGCGCGTTGGGGTTGGCGAAAATTATTCCCGCGTTGCGCCGCGGGTAGCTAACAAAGGAAATACTGAAATCCTGCTCCAGCGGAATTTGCCGATAATCAATACCGTAGAGCGCGCAGTACACCGGGTAAAAACTGTACGTAATATCGGGAAACAGAACGCCGTGAGGGTGCTGCAGCAAAGCGCAAAATACATGCGCCAGCACTTCGTCGGAACCGTTACCGACAAATATCCGGTCATCTTCGACGGCATAATATTGTGCAATCGCCGTTTTCAATTGTTGCGCGTCCGGCGGCGGGTACAAACGTAAATCATCACTCGTCGCCGCGCGAATCGCGGCCAGCACCTGAGGAGAAGGGCCGTAGGGATTCTCATTGGTATTGAGTTTCACCAGCCCCGCCATGCGCGGTTGTTCGCCGGGCACATAGGGCTCCAGGTCTGCGACAAAGCGGCTCCAGTATTTACTTTTCATCGCGCATCCCTCTTCACGCAGTCTAATCTGACCCGCGCCCGGAACCAGGCTCCGCCATGCGGCATTCCGCAGATAGTGCGTGAGCGGCAAGGGATTCGCCCCGAGCAAGCACCGCCGCCGTCCGTCCGAGGGTTTGTGCGCCCTGCGGGGAGCACATAATCAGGGACGTGCGCTTTTGAAAATCGTAGACGCCCAACGGCGAAGAAAAGCGCGCCGTAGCCGACGTTGGCAACACATGATTTGGCCCCGCGCAGTAGTCGCCCACCGCCTCAGCGGTGTACCGCCCGAGAAATACTGCCCCCGCGTGGCGTATTTTTGCAATCCAGTTCTGGGCATTAGCCACGGACAACTCGAGGTGCTCGGGGGCAATACGATTCGCAACCGCCACCGCGGTATCCAGGTCGGGCACCTGAATAAATATACCGCGTCCCTGCAGGGACGCCTTAATGACTGATGCGCGCTCCATTTGCGGTAACAGCACCGCGATGCGTCGCTGCACTTCATCGAGAAATTCGGCACTCGGACTGATCAATATAGCCTGAGCATTGGCATCGTGTTCCGCCTGCGCAAACAGATCCATCGCGATCCAGTCCGCCGGTGTCGCGCCGTCGCAAATCACCAGAATTTCGGAAGGGCCGGCCACCATATCCAGTCCCACCTGACCGAATACCGCGCGCTTCGCAGCAGCCACATAAACATTGCCGGGGCCAACGATTTTATCCACCCGCGGGACGGTTTGCGTACCGTAGGCCAGAGCCGCAATCGCCTGGGCGCCACCGATGGTAAACACGCGATCAACCCCCGCAATATGCGCGGCCGCCAATACCATGGGGTTTAAGTTACCTTCGGGGGCAGGTACCGCCATGACAATTTCGCCTACCTGGGCGATCTGCGCCGGAATGGCATTCATCAACACCGACGAGGGGTAACTGGCCTGCCCCCCCGGCACGTAGATGCCGACGCGCTCAATAGCGGTAATATGCTGACCCAGCACCGTGCCATCGTCTTCGGCGTACTGCCAGGACTGCTGGTACTGATGCTGATGAAAGTCGCGGATGCGCTGCGCCGCCGACTCCAGTGCCTGTAACTGTTGCGGCGCGACTTTTTGCACCGCCTCGGCAATTGCCTGCGCACTGACCTCCAGTTGTCGCACGTGCTGCACATCGCGCCGGTCAAACTGCCGAGTGTATTCAAGTAACGCCGCATCGCCGTCGCGACGCACGGTGGCGATAATCTCCGCCACCACCGCAGTTACGGTCGGATCAACGTCGCTGGCCTGGCCCAACAATCGGTCGAGATCCCGAGCAAACTCCCCGTGAGTTGCATTGAGTCGAGCAATCGTTAACCCTGTGGTCACCGCTCGCCCCCACTGTTGGCGGCCGCCAGCTTAAGATCTTTTAGCAACGGCTGTATGGCATCGTGTTTCAGCTTCATCGCGCTTTTATTGACGATCACGCGGGAACTGATCTCGGCGATAACGTCGCGGGGTTCGAGGCCGTTGGCGCGCAGCGTGTTGCCCGTGTCGACAATGTCGACAATCTCATCTGCCAACGCCACCAACGGGGCCAATTCCATGGCACCGTAGAGCTTGATAATGTCCGCCTGGCGACCCTGCTCCGCGTAATAGCGGCGCGCCACATTCACGTACTTGGTTGCGACCCGCATGCGTCCGCTTACCGGTGGCGCGCCCACTCTGGTCGCGGTCATCAAACGACAACGTGCAATACCCAGATCGAGGGGCTCATAGAAGCCATCACCGCCGTGCTCCAGCAGTGTGTCCAGTCCGGACACACCAATATCCGCTGCGCCGAATTGCACATACACCGGCACGTCCGAGCCGCGCAGAACCAGCAACCGAATGTTGTCGCGACTGGTGGCAAACAGTAACTTACGGCTGGTATCGATATCCTCGTCCGGGACGATGCCGATCGCAGCCAGTAGTGGCAGTGTCTGCTTTAAAATGCGCCCCTTGGTCAGGGCGATAGTTAACTCGCTCATATTTTTTCAACCCGGGATACGGCGGATATTCGCACCTAGCTGTTGTAATTTTTCCTCGATACATTCATAGCCGCGGTCGATGTGATAGATGCGATCCACTTCGGTCTTGCCCTCGGCAACCAGACCCGCTATGACCAGGCTGGCGGAGGCGCGCAGATCGGATGCCATCACCGGCGCGCCCTTCAGCTTTTCCACCCCGGTAACGATAGCAGTATTGCCTTCTATTCTGATTTTTGCACCCATCCGATTAAGCTCGTGGGTCTGAATCAGTCGATTTTCGAAAATCGTTTCCGTGATCATGCCAACGCCCTGAGCCACCGCGTTAACTGCGGTCAGTTGCGCCTGCATATCCGTGGGAAACGCCGGATACGGTGCGGTGCGCAAGTTGATGGATTGCGGCCGACGGCCGTGCATGTCCATTTCGATCCAGCTTTCTCCGGTTTTTATTTCTGCACCAGCCTCCTGAAGTTTCAGCAACACCGCCTCGAGAGTATGGGGATTCGTATCTTTCAATTTGATGTGCCCCCGGGTCGCCGCGCAGGCTGCCAGGTAAGTGCCGGTTTCGATGCGATCCGGCATAATGCGATAACTGCCGCTGGACAGTTTTTCCACACCGGTGATAACAATGGTATCGGTGCCCGCACCCTGCACATCGGCACCAAACGCGTTAAGGCAGTTGGCAAGATCGACCACTTCGGGTTCGCGCGCCGCATTTTCGATAATCGTCGTACCCCGCGCCAGAGTCGCGGCCATCATCAAATTTTCGGTGCCGCCCACCGTTACCATATCCATGCAGATATGTTTTCCTTCCAACCGTTTTTTTACCCGCGCCTTGATATAACCTTCTTCCACGTCGATTTCGGCACCCATCAATTCCAGACCGCGCAAATGCTGATCCACCGGGCGACTACCGATGGCGCAACCGCCGGGGAACGATACTGTGGCTTCGCCGAAGCGCGCCAACAACGGCCCCAGCACCAGAATGGAGGCGCGCATGGTTTTAACCAGATCATAGGGCGCCACGCAGGTATGAATAGTGCCCGCATCCACTTCAATCTGCATTTTTTCATTCAACACAACATTGACGCCCATGCAGCCGAGTAACTCGATCATGGTGGTGATATCGTGCAAATGGGGAATATTCGATATCGTCACCGGACCGTCCGCCAGTAACGTTGCCGCCAAAATTGGCAGAGCAGAGTTTTTGGCACCGGAGATACGGATTTCGCCGCGCAACGGCACCCCGCCGGTAATTAACAGTTTATCCATGGAAAGACCTTGCAGACCGTTGCTGTCGTGCCGTACATCGGCAGCGCATTAACGTGTGACTAATTGGATCGCGGCTAATTGTTTTGACTCGCTTGCCACTCCGCGGGCGTATAGGTTTTCATATTCACTGCATGAATAACGCCCGAGGCGATGGCTTCGCGCAGCACAGCGTACACTCGCTGCTGTCGTTGCACCGGGCGCAAGCCGTCGAACACCTCACCGATAACAGTGATATCCACATGGTTACCATCGGCGCTGACCACGACTTCGCACCCGGGAAAGGTGTCACTCAGCAAGTTTCTAATAGCGGGCGCTTGCATGCTTATCTCGCCACCCGTCGCGCAACGTTCAAACCGGCTCCGGCACCCAGCCGACGATCACCTGATTGATATCGCCGCTATTTTTCTGCACGGCCTGGGCAAATTGGTTGCGAAAGGTTTTACCCAAATTTATGCCATTGATAATGACATTGATAATTTTCCATTGACCGTCTTTACCCAAACCCATGGTGTATTCGAGGGGATGGATAGCGTCGCGGCCGTGAATTTTTTGTACAACCGAGACTTTCCGCTTGTCGCCGACCGGCTCGCTGGCGGGCACCAGAACAATCTTTTCGTTGCTGTAACTCAACAGCCCGCGACCATAGGTTTCCACCAGGCCGCGGTGAAACGCGTCGGCAAACTGGCGACGCTGCTCCGCAGTTGCAGTCTTGCGGTACTGGCCCATGACGTTCAATGCGATCCAGTCAAAATCGATAGCTTTCACCAGGGTACTGTCCATCAGCGCAAAAAATTCGTCGATGTGTTCATCCACTTCCGCGCCAGTGTATTTGGCACGGTACGCTTTAATATGGCCCAACACCTCGCGGGTCACACAGTCGACGATCAGATAGGGGTCGGCCGACGTTTGTTCCGCCCTGGCGGCTTCGGCGGCAACCGCACCCTGCACTACGGCAGACCCACACAATACCAGCACAGCTGCTACCACCCATTTTTGCATATGCGACATCATTGTATTTCTGGCTCCCGGCGTGAACCGATCTATCGGCCCACTGTTTTGATTGAATATAACCTGTTGTGACAAATTAAAATCCCAGGCCGACGGCACCCATGATTAGACTGCGGCGGGGCGCACCAGTGCCGTTCTGAGCGACTATAAAACTGCTGACGTCGGCAGCTGCGCACTATACCATTGACGGAGTTTATCGCGAAATATCCAACTATGAAAACCCGTCGTGAAAGCTGTACCAAATGCTAGAGCTGGCACCCGCCATTGCGGCACTCGTTATGGGACTTGCCTGCCTGATCTGGGGTGCAGACCGGTTTATAGCGGGCAGCGCGGCGGCGGCTCACAACTTGGGCGTGGCACCCATAGTCATCGGTCTGACGGTGGTTTCCATCGGCACTTCGGCGCCCGAGATTACTGTATCAATTAGTGCCGCGTTACACGACGCAGGGCAAATTGCCGTCGGTAACGCGCTGGGGTCCAATATCGCCAATGTAGGCTTGGTGCTGGGCTTCACGATACTGATTACACCGATTACCACGGCCCGGCACCTGTTGACCACGGAAGGGCCAGTGTTGCTGCTGGTGACTGCTGGCGCGGGCTTCTGCCTGTACGATGGACTGCTAGATCGCCTTGAGAGCCTGCTGATGCTGGCAGCGCTCGTCGTGCTGATCTGGGCCACGCTGTTTTTCAAGCGCCTCACCCCTGACCTGGAGAGAACCGAGCTAGAAGAGGAAATACCGGCTATGACCATGCCCATAGCGGCAATGTGGTTCAGCGTAGGCCTGATCATCATGCTGGTGGGTGCCGAAACACTGGTCTGGGGAGCGAAGATGATCGCGACCCGAGCGGGCCTCAGTCAGCTGGTCATCGGCTTGACGGTGGTTGCAGTGGGCACCAGCCTGCCGGAGCTCGCAGCATCAATGGTCAGCGCACGGCGCGGACACCACGCCATCGCTATCGGCAATATTTTTGGATCCAACCTGTTTAATTTGCTGGCGGTCATGCCCGCAGCGGGCATCGTGGCACCCATTTATCTGGAAACTGCGACATTTTACCGGGACTATCTGGCCATGGCCGGATTGACCCTGTTGATGGTACTTGCAGTTGCGATTTTGCATAGAAACCACAGGCCGCAACCGATGGCGCCGAGGCGACTGTCCCGCGGGTTTGGCGGATCGTTACTGGCCCTGTACGGCCTTTATTATCTGATTCTGTTCGCGCCCGGCTGACCTGAGCCACAGTCGTCGTTATACTGAGCGCCAATTCGTGACCGGACCCAAGATGAGCAATTGCGACTTCATTACCCCCGCCAAACGCACCGTGCGCATGGAAGCGGAGGCGATACAACTACTGGAGAGTCGCATCGCGGCCAGCTTTACGCACGCCTGCGAACTGATTTTGCAGTGCCGGGGCCGCACCATCGTCACGGGCATGGGGAAATCTGGACATATCGCCAACAAAATTGCGGCCACCCTGGCCAGCACCGGGTCGCCCGCTTTCTTTGTTCACCCCGGCGAAGCGAGTCACGGCGATCTCGGCATGATCACCGCTAACGACGTCGTTGTCGCCATATCCAATTCCGGCACGACCCTTGAAATTATCACCCTGCTGCCCCTGATCAAGCGCCTTGGCATACCCCTGATCAGTATGACCGGAGATCCCCTGTCGATACTCGCCAAAGCCGCGGAAGCCAATCTCGATGTCAGTGTCGCCAGCGAAGCCTGCCCGCTCGGACTGGCGCCTACCACCAGCACCACGGCATCCCTGGTCATGGGCGATGCGCTGGCGATTGCGCTGCTCGAGGCGCGCGGCTTTACCGCCCAGGACTTCGCGTTTTCTCATCCCGGCGGCGCGCTGGGCAGAAACCTGTTGTTGAAAGTCGAAGACGTGATGCACGGCGGTCGCGAGATACCGCGCGTCAGTCCACAAACTCCGCTGCGCGAAGCGCTGCTGGAAATGACCGGCAAAGGGTTTGGCATGACCACAGTGGTGGATGCCGACGACAACCTGTTGGGCATATTTACCGACGGCGATTTGCGCCGCGTGATCGACCAGAATCGGGACATCAACACCGTTGCGGTGGGCGACGTGATGACCCCCAACTGCAAAACCGTGCACGCCAATATGCTGGCCGCCGAAGCACTGCGCATTATGGAAGACAACAAAATCTCGGCGGTGGTGGTTATTCAGGATAAACATCCGCTCGGCGTCCTGCATATGCACGACATATTGCGCGCCGGAGTCGCCTGAGTGATGGGCGAGGCAAACAGAGCGATGCAAGCTGCGCAGAACATACGCCTCGTGGTCCTGGACGTGGACGGTGTGCTATCCGATGGTCGCCTGTATTACAGCGAGGACGGTGGGGAGTTAAAGGCGTTTCACATACGCGACGGTCTCGGCATCAAATTGCTGCAACGCAACGCCATTCAGGTGGCCATCATCACCGGTCGCAGCTCTCAACTATTGGCCCGCCGCGCCCAGGAATTAGGTATAGAGATCGTCATCCAGGGGCGCGACGACAAGCTTGCCGCCCTGGAGGAACTGCTGGCTGCGCACCCCCACCCGCTGGAGCATGTCGCCTATATGGGTGACGATCTGCAGGATCTCAGAGCTATTCGCGCGGTCGGATTGGGCATGACAGTTGCCGACGCGCATCCGGTGGTCGCGGCACACGCACTGTGGCGGGCGACGTGTGTCGGCGGCGGCGGCGCGGTGCGCGAAGCGGCCGAATTTATTCTCCAGGCGCAAAACAAACTGACGCCCACCGTCGCGGACTACCTGTAGATGAAAAATGTTTTCGCGATTGTTCTGCTGCTCACGGGGGTCGGTGCTTTCCTGGTGTTCTGGGACTCCCAGCCCGATGTGTTTTTAAAGAAAAAACCGCAAACGACACAAGCCTTACCCCCCGCGGACAGCTTTATGGTCGAGACAGTCACCCGCAAGTTTGGCGACAACGGTCGCGAAACTTACCACCTGACTGCGGACGCAGGTCGTTATTACCAGGACAAGGACCTGTTTGAAATGGACAACCCCCGATTACTCGCCTATCAACAGAAGAGTGGCGCACAACCCTGGCGACTGGAAGCCAACAGCAGTCAAATTTTTGATAGTGGCGAAAAACTGGTTCTCAGCGGCGACGTTTATGCGTGGCAAGTGGCGGGGTCGGACAAAAACGAACTGAAAACGTCCCAACTAATTTTTTTCCCACAAAAAAATCAGGCCCAAACCGATCGGCCGGTCACTCTGCTCGCACCCAATAACCGCACCACTGCGGTGGGTATGAGAGCCGACTTTGAGAGCCATACCTACCAACTTCTGTCACGGGTGAGAAGCACACGCCATGGGTTATAACCGTTTCTTCATTATGCTGTTTGCGTTTATCTGGGGCTGGCCACAGCTGGCTTCGGCATTACCGTCGGATCGGCAGCAACCCATTTTAATCGAGTCCGACCGCGCCCAGCACAACGACAAAACCGGCGTGACCGTTTATCAGGGCAGCGTCGTGATCACCCAGGGCACCATTCGTATCAAGGCGGACAAGGTCTCGGTTAATGCGGTGGGTAACAAAGTGACCAAGATTGTTTGCACTGGCAAACCGGCGCACTATCAGCAGCAACCCAGACCGGACGCCGAACTGGTCACGGCGCGGGCCAATACCATCGAATATCACCTCAGTAAAAACGCCATTACCCTGCTCGGCGCCGCCAGCCTTGAGCAGGAGGGGTCGACGCTGAAAGGGGAACGTATCAACTACGATCTCCAGGCGGAGCTGGTGGAGGCAACCGGCAGCACTACCGGCAACCAGCGCATTCAGATGGTCATTCCACCGCAAAAAACCGAAGGGGCGGAATAATGGCCGTACTACGGGCGCAACACCTGGCCAAAAGCTACAAAAACAGGGGCGTGGTGAACGACGTTTCCCTGACCGTTGCCAGTGGCGAAATCGTCGGCCTGCTGGGATCCAACGGTGCCGGCAAAACCACCTGTTTTTACATGATCGTCGGTCTGATCAAGCAGAATGACGGGCGTATTATCATAGATGACGAGGACATCACGGACCTGCCCATGCACGGCAGAGCCCGTCGTGGAATCGGCTACCTGCCCCAGGAACCTTCGGTGTTTCGCAAACTGAGCGTGGCCGACAATATTTTGGCGATCCTCGAAACCCGCAAGACTCTCAATCAGACGGCGCGCCTGGAAAAACTGGAAAGCCTGTTACGGGAATTCCATATCACCCACATTCGCGACAACCTGGGC
Source organism: Porticoccaceae bacterium (assembly GCA_041635095.1). Lineage (GTDB taxonomy): Bacteria > Pseudomonadota > Gammaproteobacteria > Pseudomonadales > Porticoccaceae > JBFJKD01. The sequence goes on along the minus strand of JBFJKD010000007.1, from coordinate 3,533 downwards.
ATGAGTCTGTCCGGGGGCGAGCGCCGTCGGGTGGAAATCGCCCGGGCACTGGCCATGGAGCCTGCGTTTATGCTGCTGGACGAACCGTTTGCCGGGGTAGATCCCATCTCGGTAAATGATATTAAAGAAATCATTCGCCATCTGCGGGAAATAGGCATCGGCATCTTGATCACCGACCACAACGTGCGCGACACCCTGGATATCTGTCAACGCGCCTACATTGTGGACGACGGGACCGTCATCGCCGACGGTGAACCAAAGGCCATTATGGCCGACGCGACCGTGCGGCGGGTGTATCTGGGAGAACACTTTACGCTGTAAGTTGACACGCTGATCGTTCAAGTGGGCACGTAACTTGCTAGGATTTATTGCGTCAGCCACTGGGCCGGACTACACTTAACATGGCACCGAACAACAAGCGTTCATTAAGCTCCTGAGAAATTGGTCCGTTATGAAATTTGAATTGCCATGAAGCAGGGCCTGCAACTCAGAATCGGTCAGCAGTTGACTATGACCCCCCAGCTGCAACAGGCCATCAAATTGTTGCAGTTATCGTCGCTGGATTTGCAACAGGAGATCCAGCAGGCGCTGTACTCCAATCCCTTGCTGGAAATGGTGGATGAAGTCGAACACCAGCAAGAACAACAACGGGACAAAGAGGAACAAAAGGGCGGTAGCGGCGACGAAACGGGAGAGAGTACCCTGGAATCCGGATCGCTGCACGAAGAGTGGAACAAGGAGATTCCAGAGCAACTCGCAGTGGACGCCAACTGGGACGACATTTATCCGTCATCCGGCTCAAGCGCTACGACCGTCGGCCCCGAGTCACGGGATTTTGATACCTTTCATACGGTAACCGAGTCTTTGCACGACCATCTGCTGTGGCAACTCAACCTCACCACCCTATCTGACACAGATCGCCTGATCGCCGCCACCATTATCGACAACCTCGACGATAACGGCTTTATGGAATCGTCCGCGGAGGAGCTGTGGCACACCATGGATCAGGACGTCATTGATTTCGACGAAGTGATCGCCGTACTACACCGCGTACAACAATTTGACCCGGCGGGCGTGGCCGCCAGCGACCTGCGGGAATGCCTGCTGATTCAATTGCACCAGTTCGCTCCACAGACTGCGCACCTCGAAGAGGCCAAGTTACTTGTGGCACACTTTCTACCCCTGGTCGCCGAGCGCGACTACCCGCTACTGACCCGCAAAACCGGGTTGGCGGAGGAGGTGTTGTGCGCGGCAATACATCTTATTCAAACCCTGTGCCCCAATCCGGGCGAGCTGATCTCGGACGCCAATGTAGAATATGTCGTGCCCGACGTGCGCGTCGAGAAACGCGAGGGCCGCTGGCTGGTGTCCCTCAACAGCGAGATTACCCCAAGGCTGTGTATTAACCAGCAGTACGCCGACCTGGTACAGCGCGCTGACAGCAGCGCCGACAATACATTTTTGCGCAACAATCTGCAGGAGGCGCGCTGGTTTCTACGCAGTCTGGAGAGTCGCAACGAGACCCTGCTGCGGGTTAGCCTGCGTATAGTGGAAAGACAACGAGATTTTCTCGAACAGGGCGCGGAAGCCATGAAACCGATGGTGTTGGCGGATATCGCCAACGAACTGGATCTGCACGAGTCGACAATTTCCCGAGTTACCACAAAAAAATATATCGATACCCCTCAAGGCGTGTTCGAACTAAAGTACTTTTTTTCCAGCCATGTCAGTACCGCCAGCGGCGGAGAGTGTTCCTCCACGGCTATTCGCGCCATGCTGAAGAGAATTATTGCCGAAGAAGCGCCCGGCAAACCCCTGAGTGACAATGTGCTAACTACGCTGTTGCAGGACAAGGGTATCCAGGTGGCGCGACGCACGGTGGCCAAATACCGCGAGGGCCTCGGCATCGGTTCCTCCAGCGAGCGCAAGCGCTTTGTCCGGTGAACCATCACCTTCAACCCCGTTAACCCCCCACACCAAGGAGCTCTGAATGCAATTGACTATCAGCGGACACCATCTCGACATCACCGACGCCCTGCACGATTACGTTACCAACAAACTGTCCCGCCTGGAGCGCCATAACGATCGCATTACCAGCATCAATGTCATTCTTTCCGTAGACAAATTGATTCAAAAAGCCGAAGCCACTGTGCATGCCAGCGGCACAGATGTTTTTGCCGACGCGGAAAACGAGGACCTCTACGCGGCTATCGACAGCCTTGTCGACAAACTCGACCGACAAATTATCAAACGCAAAGAAAAACAGAGAGGCCGCTGATAAACGCCCTATGAAGATCGCAGATTTCCTCACTCCGGAACGCACCTGTTGTGACGCACCCGGAATCAGTAAAAAAAGGGTGCTGGAGTTTCTTTCCGGCTTTTTAGCGCACCAATCCCAAAGCATCGACGCCGACAAGGTCTATCAGGAGTTGCTGGCCCGCGAAAAGCTGGGTAGCACCGGCATTGGCGATGGCGTTGCCGTACCTCACTGCCGCCTGGAGGGCTGCCCGGACGTGATCGGCGCGTTACTCAAACTGGAGCACCCGGTGGATTACGACGCCATTGACGACCAACCGGTCGATCTTGTGTTTGCCCTGGTGGTACCGAGCGAGCAGAACGAAGAGCATCTACGGGTGCTACAGAGTATTGCCGGACTCATGCAGCAACCAACGGTGCGTCAGCAGCTACGGGACTGCACCAGCGACAGCGCCCTGTTTAGAGTGGCCACCCAGGTGGATAACCCGTGACCACGGCCCCGGAATTACGTCTGGTAGTTATTAGCGGACGCTCCGGGTCCGGCAAAAGCACCGCGCTCAATGTACTTGAGGACGTGGGTTTTACCTGTATCGACAATCTTCCCGCCAGCCTTCTGGCGGGCCTGTTTGAGCAAACCAGAAACTCACAGCACCCCTCTGCACTGAAAATTGCGGTGGGTATCGACGCCCGCAACCTGCTCGGGGATCTGGATCAGTTCCCGATTATCCTGGATACCCTGACCAACTCAGGCGTTGACTGCGAAGTAATTTTTCTCGACGCGCGCACCCCGGTATTAATCCGGCGCTTTAGTGAAACCCGTCGTCGCCATCCCCTCAGCTCCTCCAGTGTCGACCTCAAAAAGGCCATCGCGTTGGAACGAGAAATCCTCGACCCGATAGCCGCCATCGCCAATCGCCATATTGACACCAGCAATATGACCCTGCATCAGCTGCGGGATTTGATCAAAAAGCAGATCGTGCCTCACGCCAGCCAGGATATGGCTATCCTGTTCCAGTCATTTGCCTTCAAGCGCGGCGTGCCCATCGATGCGGATTTCGTGTTTGACGTGCGCTGCCTGCCCAATCCGTACTGGAAGAATGAATTGCGCGCTTATATTGGCAACGACCCGCCCGTGATTGCGTTTATGGAATCACAAACGGAGGTTGCCGCCATGTTGGCGGACCTGAATGGATTCCTGTCCCGCTGGATCGGCAGCTTTGCAGCCAGTAACCGCAGCTACCTGACCATCGCCATTGGTTGCACCGGGGGACAGCACC
>JBFJKD010000006.1:0-23539 GCA_041635095.1 Porticoccaceae bacterium | reverse complement strand
CTGGAAATGACCCACGACGGTCGACGGTTTCAAAAGGGTACAGCGGTTCAGCGACGGGTTGGATAAGTAATCTTTAAATGGTGCCCAGGAGAGGACTTGAACCTCCACGACCTTGCGATCACTAGCACCTGAAGCTAGCGTGTCTACCAATTTCACCACCTGGGCAACGACGAATAAAAGGTGCATATATTCGGGGTTGCGAACTTTACTGTTCGGCCCCACTATTGTCAATTCCCGGCGAGCAAAGGTGCTGTCGGTGACTGTATAAATCAGGAAGCTATGAAAAAAAAAGGCCGAGTATCCGACCCCTATGCCGCCCGCGAGGCGGATAAATACGATAATCCCATCCCCAGTCGCGAATATATCCTGGAGTTTCTGCGCACCAGCATCGGTCCGCTGACCCACGAAGAGTTGTGTGGGGAATTTGAGCTGCACGATGCCGACCCCGTGGAGGCACTGCGCCGCCGCCTTGCGGCGATGGAGCGGGACGGGCAGGTGGTAAAAAATCGGCGCGGTGCGTATGGCACTCTCGATAAAATGAACCTGATCAAGGGGCGAGTGGTTGGCCACCCGGACGGCTTTGGTTTCGTGGTGCCCGGCGGTGGCGAGCCCGATATTTTCCTGTCGAGTCGGCAGATGCGCCGGGTTTTCGATAGCGATGAGGTGCTGGTGCGTATTGCCGGGGAGGATAGCCGGGGGCGTCTCGAGGGCTCGATTGTCGAAGTGGTCGAGCACCGCACCGAGCAACTGGTGGGGCGCTATTTTGTCGAAAGCGGCATTCATTTTGTGCGTCCCGACAACCCGCGCATCGGGCAGGATATTCAGATTGCAGCGGGGGATGCCAATAACGCCGAGCGCGGACAAATCGTCCTGGTGGCGATTACGCGCCAGCCGTCCCGGCAAAATCAACCGGCGGGCAGGGTGGTGCGTGTGCTGGGCGAGCATCTGGCGCCGGGTATGGAAATCGAGACCGCGATCTACAATTTCGGTATCCCCAATACCTGGTCGGCGGAGATTACCGCGGAGCTGGAGGCCATAGCCGATGAGGTGCAGCCCGCTGATCGGGAGTTTCGGGTGGATTTGCGCACCCTGCCGCTGGTGACCATCGACGGCGAAGATGCGCGGGACTTCGACGATGCGGTGTATTGCGAACCGGTGCGCGGGGGTGGCTGGCGGTTGCTGGTGGCCATTGCCGATGTAGCCCATTACGTCAGGCCTGGCTCCGCGCTGGATAGCGAGGCGCTGCGGCGCGGCAATTCGGTCTATTTTCCGGGGCAGGTGGTGCCCATGTTGCCGGAGAAACTGTCCAACGGTCTGTGCTCGCTAAAGCCGGAGGTCGAGCGGTTATGCATGGTGTGTGAAGCGCGCATCGACAAAACCGGCACGGTGACCAGTTTTATGTTCTACGAGGGGGTAATGTATTCGCGGGCCAGGCTGACCTATACCCAGGTGGCGGGTATGCTTGCCCAACGCGATGACAGCGACAGCACCATCCGCCAGCAATTCCGGGCAGTAGTGCCCCATATCGATCATCTGCACGATTTGTATCGCGTATTGTTGGCGGCTCGGCAACGCCGCGGGGCCATTGATTTTGAAACCGGTGACACGCGTATTTTGTTCGACGCGCAGCGCAAAATTGAGCAAATTATTCCCAGCGAGCGCACTGAGGCCCATCGCCTTATCGAGGAGTGCATGCTGTGCGCCAACGTGTGCGCAGCGCAATTGCTGCTCAAGAGTCAGTTACCCGCTTTATACCGGGTGCACGATGGGCCGCGGGCGGAAAAGCTCGCGGCTTTGCGGGAGTTTCTGGGGGAGCTTGGGCTGGGTTTGCCCGGTGGTGACGATCCCACGCCAGCGGATTACCAGGCGGTGCTGAAAAAAGTCGCCGATCGCCCCGACGCGCCGATTATTCAGTCGGTGATGTTGCGCTCCATGACGCAGGCCGTTTATGCCCCCGACAATATTGGCCATTTCGGCCTGCATTACGAGGCGTACACGCACTTTACGTCGCCGATTCGGCGCTATCCGGATCTGCTGGTGCACCGGGCGATACGCGGCCTGCTGCGCAGCAAGGGACGCTCCGCACATTTACAGCGGGTCAGAGGCGCGCCGCAGCAGGAGTTGCGCCACAACTACCCCTACGACGGTGCGGATATAGTCGCCGCAGGTCAGCAGTGTTCGGTGACCGAACGCCGTGCCGACGATGCCACGCGGACGGTTGTGAACTGGCTCAAGTGTGAATATCTGCTCGATCGGGTAGGCGACGAATTTGCCGGGGTGGTAACGTCGGTCACCGGTTTTGGTTTGTTTGTGGAGCTGGAAGATCTGTATATCGACGGGTTGGTGCACATCACCGGGCTGCCGAAGGATTACTACGTACATGAACCCGCCCATCACCGGCTGGTGGGGGAGCGCACGCGGCGCGTATTCCGCCTTGGCGATCGACTCAAAGTACGGGTCACTCGTGTCGATCTGGACGAGCGCAAGATTGATTTCGATCTGGTGGAGGGCGCTGGCAAAAGTCGTCGCGGCAAAACCGGACATAAGGCGGATGAAGGTAAACCGCAACATTCGGGAGGCGCGCGCACAGCCCAGGAGAAACGTTCCGGGCGGGGAAAAAATAAGCCCCGTTCCCGCGCGAAAAAAGTAGCGGCCGAGTCCAAAACCAAAACTGGCGCTGCGATTCAGCCCGTGTCCGATTCTGCACGCCGTAAAGGCGGATCAGCAGGCAGTGACGGCAGCGAAAAAAAACAACAGGCGGCGCGTGACAAAGGAAAAAATAAATCCGCGCAAACGGGGCGCACTAGAAAGCGTCGTTAAACGATTTTAATCAACAGGGGCGCGGGTTGCGGCGAACAAAAACCAGAGAAACCGGTACGGCCCCGCCGCAAGGAAATTGTAGGTTTTCCGCGACGGCTGTTAGCACCGTTATTTTTGTCCAGGCGCGCTTACTGTATTGGCCAGCGCCGAGCAACGGGTGCGGACGTCACCGTAACCTGCCATTTTTTGAAGATGGATTTGCCGAGCACAATATACTCATTAATAATTTGGAAATGTCATGAGCAAAAATGATGCGGACCCGGAATGGGTATACGGTTTGCACACTGTGCAAACGCTACTCAAAACCGATGCCGAGCGCCTCGTAGAAATCCGGTTTTTACGTGGTCGGCAACACGACCATCGCGTCAAAAAATTGCTGACTCTGGCCGCTGCGCTCGATATTCCCGTCACCCCGGCAGGGAACGAACAGCTCGGCCAATTAGCGGGGGAGCATCACCAGGGAATTATAGCGCTGTGCCGCGGCGGACAAATCCACGACGAACGCTTTCTGCACACACTGCTGGATACATTGACGGTGCCGCCGTTGCTGTTGGTGGTGGATGGGGTGACCGACCCACACAATCTCGGTGCCTGCCTGCGTTCGGCTGATGCCGCTGGCGTGCATGCGGTACTCGCACCCAAAGATCGCGCGGTGGGAATTACCGCAACCGTCCGCAAAGTTGCCAGTGGTGCCGCCGAGGTGGTGCCATTTGTCGTAGTGACCAATCTGGCGCGGGCGCTGCGTCAGTTGCAGGACAAGGGCTTGTGGTTAGTGGGTATGGCCGGTGAAGCCGACCACCCAATTTACGACGTAGACCTGCGCGGCCCACTTGCCTTGATCGTCGGTGCCGAGGAAAAAGGTTTGCGCCGATTGACCCGGGAGCAATGCGATACTACCGCAAAGATACCGATGGCGGGGGTCGTGGAGAGTCTTAATGTGTCGGTGGCTGCGGGTATATGCCTGTTCGAGGCGGTGCGTCAGCGCGGACTATAACAAGCAAATAAAATATGCTAAAAACTCCGGGAAGGAAAAACGTGGGTCCGCAGTTCCCTTTATCACACAACCCAGCAGGCACCGCATCTCCGGTGCATTTGGTCTGCTGGTTACACCAGAGGCAACCCTGCCTGCCGCGGTGGCGCGCCGTGAAGATTGCTTATGGTTGAACAGCGGTTCACCGTTGCGAACGTTGTTAGTGGCGTGCGCTTGCTGCTGGTGCCAGTGCTGTTGTGGTGTGCGTTTTATCAGCACGGGGAGCTTTTTCTATCCCTGTTGGTGGTTTCGTTATTTACCGATTGTGCCGATGGCTATTTGGCGCGGCGACTGAATCAGTGTACGCAACTCGGTGCCAAGCTCGATAGCTGGGGAGATATGCTCACCTACGGTTCGATGGTGCTTGGCCTGCTGTGGTTGTGGCCGGCAATTTTTAAGCGGGAGTCGTGGTTCCTGTATCTTGCTATTGCGTCCTATCTGGTCCCGCTGTTGACCAGCCTGGTGAAGTTTCGCGAGTTGCCCAGCTACCACACCTGGGCCGCCAAGATAGCGGCGGTGTTAATGGCGCCAGCGTATTTTCTGCTGGTGCTGTTTGATCTGTCCGCGTTATTTCGCCTGGTGGTTGTCTTCCACATTTGGGTGGCGATCGAGGAAATGTTGATTACGTTTATACTGAATCGCAAACGCTCCAACATACCTACCTTATTTCACGCGCGGGAATTAATGCGTCGCCAGCGGGAGATTTTACGCGCTCGTGGCCAGCGGCGCCGCGAACGGCGTGCGGCGCGCAAGTCCGATACGTAAATTAACGGATCCGTTGCGGGACCTATGTGCTCGGGAGCGGTTATTTAAACAGACAGTGCTGCGCGTAGTCCGTGGCCTGGTTGCCGCTCCAGTCTCCGCTTGGTGTATCCTCCATTTTCTGACACCAGGCTTCGCTGCCTACTTCCGGCGAGCATCCGCCAAGGGCGGCTAACAGGGTGGTAATAAGGGCAGCGCGCGTAATGATTCGGGGCATGGAGTTAACTCCGCTGATGATGATAACGACTCTGTGTGGGTAAGTGGAAAAGATAGTAAGGATTTGCAGCTCTATGGCCAAGTTAAAAGATATTTGGCGCCAGTTTTGCTACGGCAGTGGGCAGGCCGTTGCGGAAGTTGTGCCGGGGATGGCCGTTGAAGTCCCGAAAAAATTGAGCGAATTTGTTGCAACTCCCATTCCCAAATATAGCGCAGACTTCACGCGCTCTGGTCTGCAAACTTATGTTCGATCTTTCACGCTAATTTGCATCCTCTCCATGGCCAATACCAGGTCTATGGCCAATACCAGGAAGACAGCTTAGTGACACTGGAAATAATCGCTGTGGGATTTGGCGGCCTCGGGCTATTTTTGTTGGGCATGTGGTTGATTACCGAGGGATTGCGGGTGGCCGCCGCGGGTTCCCTGGAAGGGTTGTTGGCACACTGGACATCCAGTCGGGCGCGGGGCTTGCTGTCAGGGACTTTGCTGACGGCGGCGCTGCAATCCTCCAGCGCGGTTACCGTAGCCACGTTGGGATTTGTAAACACCGGATTACTGCGTTTTGAACGGGCGGTCTGGGTAATCTTTGGTAGCAATCTGGGTACAACCCTGACCGCCTGGCTGGTGGCCCTGATCGGGTTCAAGTTTAAGGTGGATATACTGGCCCTGCCAATTATTGGTGTCGGCGCGATGTTACGGGTTTTTGCGCCCACGGATCGCTACCGCAGTCTGGGTATGGCCCTGGCGGGCTTTGGCATTTTGTTTCTCGGCATCGAGACGCTGGCGGACGCATTTACGGATGTGGCTCCGTCGCTACCGCTGGAGGTGGGGGCTTATCGATGGGCGGTGATGGTGGGCAGTGGCGTTATTCTCACCACATTGATGCAGTCTTCCAGCGCGGCGATCGCGGTGGTGTTAACTGCCCTGGCGGGCGGCTTACTGGGCCTCACCGATGCCGCCGCAGTCGTTATCGGCGCCAATGTGGGTACTACGTCCACGGCGCTGATCGCTACCCTGGGCGCCACCGCCAATGCCCGTCGCCTGGCCCTTGCGCACGTAATGTTTAACGTATTTACGGCCATGGTTGCGTTGCTGATGCTGTATCCGTTGCTGGGAGCGGTGCAGATCCTGATGAGAGGGTTGGCGCTCGGTAGCGATCCCACTACAGCCCTGGCAATGTTCCACACGCTGTTTAACCTGCTCGGCATTCTGTTGATGTGGCCTGTGGAACCGCGCATGAGCAGATTTTTGCAGACCCGTTTTCAGCGCCGCCAGATGACGAGTGGGGCATTGCAATACCTCGATGGCAACGTGGCGGGGTTACCAGATGCGGCCCGGGTGGCGTTGGGCAAAGAGTTCTCCCGTCTGCTGGAGCAATATCCCGCCGCAGTCGGGATGCTGGCGCGAGAACGCCTGCAGGGCGATTCGTTACCAGCCGACCGGCGTCAGGTGCTGGACGGAATTGGCGAGTTTCTGATCGATGTCAGCCGTCGTGAACTGACCGGAGCGCAGGCGGAAATATTTATGCGGGGGTGGCACATTCAGCACAATCTCGTCAATATCGAAGATGCGCTGGCGGTACTGCACGAGAATAAACATCAACTGCGAAGTTTCACCGCTGCCTTCCAGGCGACCGAGCTGTTGGGGGCCTGGTTGGTGCGATTACAGGATACCCTGGCAAAGGACTGGGTTGCGATTGATCGCGGCGCGGAGCCGGGCTCCTTCGCCGCCATAGGGCCCGCGTACGAATCAGTAAAGGCAACCCTTCTACAAAGGGCGATGGCAGGGGAACTGGATCGCCGAGTCCTCGACCAGTCGCTGCAGATGATCAGTATTTCACGACGGATTATCGAACAGTGGTACCGCGCCCTTGGCCATTACCAGTTATTGCGTGGCAGCACGTCACCTGATCTGCGGGGGGCATCGGACTCCGACGCGGGTGACGCGGAAGCCGCAACCGCGACCACGATTCCACGGGGAGACTAACTGTTCGGGGCGAGGCGGAGCTGTCCCTGCGATGCGCTTTTAGGGGGGCGTAAAGAATGCACCACGGGCGGTTTCGGGTTTGCTATTTCCCATAACGCCCCCTATAATTCCGCGCCCCTGGCCCCGGCTATACTGTGTATCAGCCTGGGTTCTCCTTGTCACACCGTATGTTGCGGGTGACTTAACCCGAAAGGAGCTCCAATGCGTCATTACGAAATCGTGTTTATGGTACACCCGGACCAGAGTGAACAGGTCGCGGGCATGCTGGATCGTTATGCCAAGACTATCGCCAGTGGCGGCGGCAAAATCCACCGTCAGGAAGACTGGGGCCGTCGGCAACTCGCATACCCTATCGAAAAAATCCATAAAGCCCACTATATTCTGATGAATATCGAGTGTGGTCAGGAGCTGCTCAACGAGCTCACGGCTACTTTTCGCTACAACGACGCCATTATTCGCCATCTCGTGATTAGTTGTAACGAAGCGATCACAGAAGAAACGCAAATCATGAAGGCGGAGCGTGCGGAGCGTTCCGAGAAGGAAAGCCGCGAACGCCGTGAAGCCGAACGCGCCGCCAAGGCAGAGGCGGATGCGGCAGCTGGTCTGGCAGCAGCGGCGGATAGCGAAGAAGTCGCTAGTGACGTCGACAACATAGAAGTTCCGGATCTGGATGACAGCGATGCGGAAGACTCAGAATCAGACTCAGAACCAAAGGCGGAGGCATAAGTCATGGCACGTTTTAATCGTCGTCGCAAATTTTGCCGCTTTACCGCGGAAGGTGTTACCGAGATTGATTACAAAGATCTTGAGACGCTGAAAGCATACGTGTCCGAAACGGGCAAGATCGTACCCAGCCGTATTACCGGTACCAAAGCCAAATATCAGCGCCAGCTGGCCACAGCCATTAAACGGGCGCGGTTTTTGTCATTGTTACCTTACACGGATAGCCACAGCTAAGCATCGTTTCGACATTATGATGCGCGCGCTGGCGGAATTTATTATGGCCGGACGGTGGCGGGCTGCTGCGGTCGCGTCGCTCGGCAACCTCCTGCCTTTGATAAGTCCTGCCACGGTGGGATTGGTTACATTGCGCCAGGGTACCGCCGAAGGATTGTTGGTGGCCCTGTGGGGAGCACTGCCGCTGTTGGTGGCGCTGTCGGCGGGTGAAGCGAGCCCGGTTATGATGTGGGCGTCTATCGCGGTAGTGGCGGTTATATGGGTTGGCGCGGAGATACTGCGCAATACGGCGTCCTGGTCGCTGGTGCTGACTGCCATTGTGCTGATTAGCGCCGTTATCGCGTTGCTCATGGGGACGTTTTTGAGCGAGCCGGTAGCCGCCATCCAGAATGCCGTGACGCAATGGTTGCAAAAGTTCCAACCGGCCGATCAACAGGGGCAGATGACCAGTATGGCCAGCGTGCCCTTTGTCATCGGATTTGTGGCCTGGGTAGTCAGTGTCAGTACGGTGGCAAGTTTGTTGGTGGCGCGGTGGTGGCAGGCGATGTTGTACAATCCGGGGGGTTTTCGTCAGGAGTTTCACAGTCTGCGACTCGAGCCACGGTTGGCAACGGCGATGCTGGTGGGCGTAGTTGGATCGTATTTATTGCCCCCGGAGTACATCAGCTGGGGCAGCCTGCTGAGCCTGCCGCTGTTGTTGAGCGGCCTGGCGTTAGTACATCACATGGTCGCCGTCACACCGCTCGGTGTGCATTGGCTAGTGGCGTTTTACGTGGGGCTTGTATTAGTTGGCCCGTTAAGCTTGGTGCTGGTCGGACTCGGATTTATCGACAGCTGGATGGATTTGCGTTCCCGGTATAGCGCGCGTCGTGGACCGGGCCGCTCGGATTGATAGCAGAGGATAGTAGCGATGGAAGTCATTCTTCTTGAAAAAGTTGGTCGCGTAGGCGGTATCGGCGACAAAGTTACCGTCAAGCCCGGTTATGGCCGTAATTTTTTAATTCGATCCGGCAAGGCGGTTTTCGCCACAGCGGAAAATATAGCCGAATTTGAACAGCGTCGCGCCGAACTGGAAAAAGCGGCTGCGGAAAAACTGGGCGATGCTGGCGCACGGGCGGCGCAGCTAACCGCCATAGCAAGCGTCACAATCAGTGCTGTTGCTGGCGAAGAAGGTAAATTGTTTGGTTCGGTCGGACCCAAAGATATTGCGGATGCCTTTACTGCCGCAGGTGTCGAATTGGCCAAAAGCGAAGTCAAAATGCCCAGCGGCCCGTTGCGCGAACTCGGTGAATTTAGCGTTGATGTACAGTTGCACACCGAAGTCACCGTAGTCGTACAAGTGGTGGTTGCTGCTGCAGCTGAATAGTCCTATTTGCCAGGGATAAATCGAAGCTAATCCACCGTTGCTTCTTTATCCCAGTCACCAGGGTGGTTGCTTGGTCAAAGCCACCCGCGAGTGTGGTTATGACGGAAATGTTGCGAGACGATGCGCTCAACCCGGAATTGCCCCATTCTCTTGAGGCGGAGCAGGCGGTTTTGGGTGCCCTGATGCTGGATAACGGGGCTTTCGAAGCCGTCGCCGCGCAGGTCAGGGAAGACGATTTCTTTAGCCACGACCATCGACTTATTTTCCGCACCATGAGTAATCTGGCGGCCGCAGAGCGACCGCTCGACGCGATCACTCTGTCCGAGACTCTCAAACAATCTGAGCAACTCGCGGAAGCCGGTGGCGGCGCCTACCTGGTAGAACTCGCCAACAACACCCCCAGTGCGGCCAACGTTCAGGCCTATGCGCAAATTGTTCAGGAACGGGCGATTGTCCGCAAGCTGATTGCCGCCGCTACCGACATCATTAAGAAAGGACATAACCCGCTCGGTTGGGACAGCAATCGGTTGCTGGCCGAAGCGGAGCGTCGTTTGCTGGATGTGATGGAAAATCGCCCCAAAAAGGGCGGTTTCCAGAATGTTAACGAGCTGCTGCGGGCCGCGGTGGAACGCATCGACGAGTTGTTTAATAGCGATCTGGATATCACTGGGCTGGACACCGGATTCACCGATCTCAATGAAATGACGTCCGGCTGGCAGACGTCGGATCTGGTCATCGTGGCGGGTCGGCCGTCGATGGGTAAAACGTCGTTTGCCATGAACATGGTGGAGCACGCGGCGCTGCACCAGAATCGTCCCGTGCTGGTTTTCAGTCTGGAAATGCCAGCCAATCAGCTGATCATTCGCTTGCTTTCGTCGATGGGCAAAATAGATCAGACCCGCATGCGCAGCGGCAATCTCACGCCGGACGATTTTACCCGGCTGGCTGGCGCGGCAGCGCGTCTCAAGGATCGACCGCTGCTGATTGACGACACCCCGGGTATTAATCCCATGGAAATTCGCAACCGGGTACGCACCCATTGCAAGGAAACCAGAGATCACCTGAAAAGAACGCAGTCGAATTTGACGCCCGAGGAACTGGATGCTTTGTCGGCGCCGGCCATGATTATGGTTGATTATTTGCAGTTGATGGGGGCCAGCACCCGGGCCGAAGGGCGCGTGCAGGAAATTTCGCAAATTTCGCGGGAATTGAAATTAATTGCCCGGGAATTTTCCTGCCCGATGGTCGCTCTTTCGCAGTTGAGCCGCAACGTCGAACAGCGCCCCAACAAGCGACCGATTAATTCGGATTTGCGGGAGTCGGGCGCGATTGAGCAGGATGCGGATGTGATTGTCTTTATCTATCGGGACGAGGTATACCACGAGGACAGTCAGGACAAAGGCGTTGCGGAAATTATTATCGGCAAGCAGCGCAACGGCCCGATCGGCACCGCAAAATTAACCTTTATTGGTAAGTACACGCGCTTTGAAAATCTCGCGCGTGATTATTTTGCCGAGCAGTAAAGAGCGTCGGCGGAGGTCGTTATTGATGGATACGAAAGGAGTGAGTGCCAACCAGGCAGCGGCACAGGTGGTACCTGCACCTGTAGCGCAGACCGCGGCCAGCGCAGCACTGAAAGTGTTTCACACGGTGCACGGTATCCGCGCCATATTGGACAGCGAGCGGCGCGCGGGAAAACGCATTGCATTCGTGCCCACCATGGGTAACTTGCACGAAGGGCATCTGCAACTGGTGCGTCGAGCGCGGCAATTGTGCGATGTCGTCGTGGTCAGTATTTATGTGAATCCATTGCAATTCGGCCTGAACGAAGACTGGGAAAAATACCCGCGCACTATCGAAGCCGATATTCAACAATTGCAGGATACGGGCTGCGATTACCTGTTTCATCCGGATGAGAGTGAAATTTACCCCAACGGTATGGCGGACCAGACACGGGTGGTGGTGCCCACCATGACCGATATCCTGTGTGGTGCAAGCCGTCCTGGGCATTTTGAGGGCGTTACTACGGTGGTGTCCAAGTTATTGCATATTGTGCAACCGGAAACTGCCATTTTCGGTATCAAGGATTATCAACAGCTGGCGGTAATTCGGCGCATGGTGGAAGACCTGTGTATTCCGGTGACCATCGTTGGCGCACCCATCGCCCGCGACAGCGACGGCCTTGCGCTAAGTTCGCGCAACAGTTATCTGACGTCTGAAGAACGGCCCCGTGCCACCGCCCTGTACACCAGTCTGAGCTGGTGTAAGGAGCAAATTATTGCGGGGCGGCGGGATTTTCTTGAACTCGAACGGGAGGTCGGCAGTCGTATAGAGAGGCTGGGATTTCGTCTCGATTATGTTAGTATTCGCAACGCAAAAAACCTTGAGCCAGCGGCGAACGACGATGGCGAGATCGCGGTGCTGGGCGCAATGTACGCCAGCGGTGCCAGACTGATCGACAATGTGACCCTGACGGTGCAGGAGGAAAGCAGACGTGATGAGTAATATGCTGAAAGCCAAGTTGCATATGGCCTCCGTAACTCAGGCGGAGTTGTGGTATGACGGTTCCTGCGCGATTGACAGTGACTTGCTGGAATTGGCGGGTATGCGCGAATTTGAACAGATCGATATCTACAACGTCGATAATGGCGAACGCTTTACGACGTACATTATCCGTGCCCAGGCGGGATCGCGCACGGTGTCCATGAACGGTGCGGCGGCGCGTAAGGTGCAGGTTGGTGATCGCGTGATCATCGCCGCGTACGGTCAGTTCAGTGAGGCGGAGATGGCCAGGCACAGCCCGAAACTGGTGTACCTGAATCGCGACAATACCGTGGAGCGCACCGCCAACACCATTCCGGTTCAGGTTGCCTCCTGAATCCAGATTTGGCTTCTGCCGTGTAGCCCCGTCCCCTGCGTTGTGACAAAATCAGCGACCGGCTAAAACAATCAACAGGGGGAGCAATGTCTGAATTTCCCGTGCGCCCGGTGCCGTCGGCCTGGGCCGCCAACGCCCATATTAATCGCACTACTTACCAATCCATGTATCGCCAGTCCGTGGAGCAACCGGAAACGTTCTGGGCCGAGCAGGCCCACCTGTTTTTACAGTGGGACAAACCCTGGAGCAAGGTGTGTGAATCCGATCTGAGCGCGGGGCAGGCGACCTGGTTTGCGGGTGGCAAGCTCAACGTCACGGTCAACTGCATCGACCGACATCTCGCCACGCGCGGGGATCAAACTGCGATCATCTGGGAGGGGGATGACCCGGCCGATGCCGCGCATATCAGTTACCGCGAATTACACACGCAGGTGTGCAAGCTGGCCAATGTCTTGCAGGCACGCGGTGTAGCCAGGGGCGACCGGGTCTGCATCTACATGCCAATGATCCCGGAAGCCGCCTACGCGATGTTGGCCTGCGCCCGTATTGGCGCCGTTCACTCGGTGGTGTTCGGTGGTTTTTCGCCCGAAGCCTTGAAAGATCGTATTCTGGATGCGGATTGCCGCGTCCTGATCACCGCCGACGAGGGGGTACGCGGCGGCAAACATATTCCCCTGAAAGTTAACGCGGACACGGCGCTGAATGCCTGCCCCAACGTGCATACCTGTCTGGTGGTAAAGCGCACCGGCGGAACAATCGCCTGGCAAACCACACGCGACCTCTGGTATCACGAGGTGATGGCGGCGGCGGACGCGCACTGCCCTGCTGCGCAAATGGACGCGGAAGATCCCCTGTTTATTTTGTACACGTCCGGTTCCACGGGCACACCCAAGGGCGTATTGCACACCACCGGCGGTTATCTCCTGCAGGTGGCGATGACTCACAAATACACCTTTGATTATCACGATGGAGATGTATTCTGGTGTACGGCGGACGTGGGCTGGATTACCGGACACAGTTATATTGTTTACGGACCGTTGTGCAATGGGGCGATCACCCTGATGTTCGAGGGTGTACCGACCTATCCCGACGCGGCGCGGTTTTGGCAGGTGGTAGATAAGCATCAGGTGACCCAGTTTTACACTGCACCCACCGCACTCAGGGCGTTGATGGGGGCGGGCGACGAATTTGTGCGCGGCACATCGCGGGCGTCGCTGAAATTGCTGGGTACGGTGGGCGAACCGATTAATCCCGAGGCCTGGGAGTGGTACGATCGGGTAGTGGGTGAATCGCGCTGTCCGATTGTTGACACCTGGTGGCAAACCGAGACTGGTGGGCACATGCTGACGCCGTTGCCGGGAGCGACGGATCTTAAGCCCGGTTCGGCTACGTTGCCGTTCTTCGGTGTGCAGCCTGCGCTGATTGACGCCGATGGCCGGGAAATTGAAGGTCCAGGTTCCGGCAATCTGGTGATCAAGGCATCCTGGCCCGGTCAGATCCGCACTATATACGGTGACCACCAGCGTCTGATCGATACCTATTTTTCCACCTACCCCGGCTACTATTTCACCGGTGACGGCGCGCGTCGCGACGCGGACGGCTATTACTGGATCACTGGCCGCGTCGACGACGTACTCAACGTATCTGGACACCGCATGGGAACAGCGGAAGTAGAAAGTGCGCTGGTCCTGCATAAAGACGTCGCGGAAGCGGCGGTGGTAGGTTATCCCCATGCCATCAAAGGTCAGGGTATTTACGCTTACGTGACGCTGATGAATGGCGCACAGCCTTCTGACGCGCTGCGTGGCGAGCTGGTGGCAATGTGTGTCAAGGAAATCGGGGCCATCGCCAAGCCAGATCTGGTCCAGTGGGCGCCGGGATTACCGAAAACCCGCTCCGGCAAAATAATGCGGCGCATTTTGCGCAAGGTGGCGGCCAACGAACTGGAAAATCTGGGGGATACCTCGACGCTGGCGGATCCCGCAGTGGTTGACGAATTAATCGAGAACCGGTTAAACCGCTAATGCAGTACCCCGGCGCGGGGGTGCGCTACACAAAAAACAACGCCGGTAAAAACAGCGAGTAAAAACAGTGCAGGAACTATCCGAGCAGCAACAAGACACAACATTGCGCGGTAAAGTCGCGCTGATTACCGGCGCCAGCAAAGGTATTGGCGCGGGCATCGCAATCGCATTGGCGCGACGTGGTTGTCAGGTGGTGCTCACCGCCCGTAATCAGGATGCGTTACAAAGGGTGGTCGCTGGGATTAACGATTCAGGCGGCGTTGCCGAGGCGATTGCCGGTGATGTGACCAGTGAATCTGATGTCGAACAACTGTTCGCCCAGGTGGTTGAGCGCTATGGTCGTCTGGATATTTTGGTCAACAATGCGGGCATGGCCATTTCCGGTCGCATTGACGAGCTGAGTTTGGCCGATTGGCAGCAGGTACAGGCGGTCAATGTCACTGGCGTATTTCTCTGCTCGCGGGCGGCGGCGCGTATTATGAAACCGCAAAAATCCGGAAAAATAATCAACATCGGCAGTATTTCCGGGCAAATGCCGCGCCCGAAAAGCGCGCCCTACACCACCTCAAAATTTGCCGTGAGCGGCATGACCAAAGCTCTGGCGCTGGAGTTAAGGCCATTCAATATTGCGGTGAGTTGTATACACCCCGGCAATGTAATGACCGATATCTGGGCGAGTAGCCCCGATGTGCCGGAGCGGGAAGGCGCCATGGCCGTCGCGGATGTGGCGGAGGTGGTAGCCACCATCGCGGCCCTTCCAGACACGGTAAATATGTTTGAAACCGTTATTTTGCCGGTGTCGCAGCCGTATCTTGGGCGCGGGTAGCGGAGTATTTTATGGCCGCCGTATCATTCGATTCACTACTGGCGGTGGCGACCCGCAACAAAGGCAGTGCCGCCGCCGTTAAGGCGTTGCTGCCGACGGTTAAAACTCCACGTCAGTTGCGCGCTGTGGGGGACGACCGCTACCTGGCGGAGATGACGCGCGGTGTTTTTCGCGCGGGTTTTTCCTGGAAGGTGGTAGACAAAAAGTGGCCTGGGTTTGAACAGGCGTTTGCCGGGTTTGATCCGCTGGGGGTGGCCCACTACTCTGACGAAAGACTCACCGAGCTCCTCGGCAATACCGCTATTATCCGCCACCTAAAGAAAATAACGGCGGTGCGGGATAATGCTGCCTATATACTCGATTGTGCGCGTCATCACGGTAGCTTCGGGCAATTTATCGCGGCCTGGCCGGAGTCGAATATCGTGTCGCTGTGGCTGGAACTAAAGAAAAAAGGCAGTCGTCTGGGTGGTAATACGGGGCCGATTTTTTTACGTATGGTGGGCAAGGATACCTTTATCCTCAGTGCCGATGTGACGGCGGCGCTGATTAACCATCGCTTTATGGACAGTATCAGTCCCCAGTCGCGGCGGGATTTGGCGGCGGTGCAGCAGGTGTTTAACGATCTGCAGCAACAATCGGGTTACCCGCTTTCCCACATCAGTCGCGTGCTGGCGCTTACGGTAACCTGAAATATTGGTTGTCGTGGGCGGTTGGGGCCCGCCTGTGCAGAACTGTCGATGTCCGCGAAGTCATAAAAAACCCCGCAGCGTGCGGGGTTTTTTATGAGTGGCTAAGCACTCAGACGGCGTGGGTGCCGCGCTTCAAATAGCGATCCCGGGACGACATTATTTCGGCACGCGCGTCTTCGGCGGATCCCCATCCATCAATTTTTACCCACTTGCCTTCTTCCAGATCCTTGTAGTTTTCGAAGTAATGCTCGGTCTGTCTTTTTAGCAGGTCGGGCAAATCCGATACCTCCTGGACATGGTCGTACATGCGCGTCAGCTTGGAATGCGGCACGGCAATCAGCTTGGCATCCTGGCCGGCTTCATCGGTCATGCGCAGCACCCCAACTGGACGGCTGCGAATAACGGATCCGGGCATGACCGGATAGGGCGATACCACCAACACATCCAGGGCGTCGCCATCGTCGGACAGAGTGCCGGGAATAAAACCGTAGTTAGCTGGATAAAACATCGGTGTGGCGACAAAGCGGTCTACGAACAGCGCGTCGCAGTCCTTGTCGACTTCGTATTTTATCGGGTCGTGGTTGGCGGGGATTTCGATAATGACATTGATGTCGCTGGGCAAATCATGGCCCGCGGGAATCTTGCTGTAACTCATGGGTGTCCTTGATGAGAATGTGAGATAGGGGTGTCCAACAGGGCCGCGATTATAGCGATGCGGCCACGTCTTGGCCAGCGTAGCCGGGTTATAGAGGTATATCAATTATGCAGGGACGAATCTGCGCTGAGCAGTTGCATCTGCGGGCGACGCGATTACAATAGCGCCGTCGCAATTGCGATTTCCTAAGGGGTGGCTTCGGCCTGAGACGTTGTGTAGACGAACCCTTTGAACCTGATCCGGGTCGTGCCGGCGTAGGAATAGGACAGCTCTCGCCTTAACCCTCGCGCATATTCCGGGTCTCCATTACGTTAGTACTGTGGAGGCTCCGCCATGAAACTATTTTTTTGTAACGCCCTGTTGCTGTTGGTTAGCCTGTTTCCTGCCGCTCAGGTTTCGGGCAGTGACAGCGACGCGCTCCAGGAAATTGTCGTCACCGCAACGTTCCACGATCTGGATATCCTCAAGGTTCCGGCGAGTATGTCGGTAATTGACGCTGCCACTATTAGTGGGCGCGCCGCGCAGCATCTGGAAGAGGTGCTCAACGCGGCACCCAATGTTAACTTTGCAGCTGGCGCCTCCCGTGGCCGCTACCTGCAAATACGCGGCATCGGCGAGCGTAGCCAGTTTGTGGATCCGATTAATCCGTCCGTAGGCGTAGTGCTTGATGGTATTGACGTCAGCGCTATTGGCAACGCGGCGACACTGTACGATATTCAACAGGTGGAAGTGCTGCGCGGTCCCCAGGGCACGCGCTTTGGCGCCAATGGCCTGGCGGGCATGGTCAATATTCTGTCCAATGAACCCACCGAGGAGTTTGTCGGCGCGCTGTCCAGCAATTACGGCAATTACGGAGCCTGGAGCCTTGGCAGCGTGGTGAGTGGCCCGCTCGCGGATACTTTGCTGGGCAGGTTGGCGGTACAGCAGTACCGCGGCGACGGGTTTATCGAGAACGACTTTGTGCGGCGGGACAACACCAATAATCGCGACGAACTGACCGCCCGTGGCAAATTGCGCTGGCTGGCGCACGATGATTTGACGGTCGATGTCACTACCTTGTATGTGAACGTTGATAACGGTTACGACGGGTTCAGCCTGGACAATACACGGCACACCTTGTCCGATCAGCCAGGACAGGACCGGCAGGAAACCAGCGCCGTCGCCCTGACCGGCAATTGGGCCGGTCACGATTTGTTCGAGCTACTTACCAGGGTCACGTATACAGATTCCAGTCTCGAATATGGCTACGACGAGGACTGGAGTTTTAACGGCCTGTGCACCGGGTCGCCCTGTGAGGGCTGGGAATACTCGTCCACGGACAACTACCAGCGCGAGCGCGATGCAACCCGGGTGGAAGTGCGCTTGACCTCCACGGAGGCTGGCCGCCTTGGCGGCCATACCGATTGGGTGACTGGCGTGTACTACGAACAGCGCGACGAAACATTGCAGCGGAATTTTTTTGATTGGGTACTGTTTGTTCCCGATGCCGAATTCACCAGTGCTTACGACACCGACAATCTGGCGGTGTACGGCCAGATTGCTACGCTGTTGAGTGAACGGGTTACGTTGACGCTCGGGGCCCGCTGGGAACAGTTTCAGGCCGACTACAGGGATAGCCGCGCTGTGCGGGCCTCCCCACAGGACGATCTATGGGGTGGGCAGGCCAGTCTGGAATTCCATGTCAATCCCAACACCATGCTGTACGGTTTAATTGCGCGGGGGTACAAAACTGGCGGTGTTAACGGCGAGGCATTGGGCCGCGCCAAAACCAGTGGATTTGGGCCATCCATCACTGCTTTTTTACAGGATCGCCTGGAGTTCGACCGGGAATCCCTGATCAATTACGAGTTGGGTGTGAAAGGCAGTTATCTGCATGGTCGACTGCAAACCCGCATCGCCCTGTTTTATATGGACCGTCAGGATGTACAGTTAAAAGGCTGGTATAACGAGGGGCAGCAGTTTGTTGAATATATTGACAACGCTGCCAGCGGAAAAAATTATGGCATGGAAATGGAAACCCGCTGGCAGCTCAGTGAGGCTCTTCAGCTATTTGCGAATATTGGCTGGCTCGATACCGAGATCGATGATTTTGTGGTTAACGTGGCCGACACATTGGTGGACAAGAGTGGTCGCGAACAGGCCCATGCGCCAGGCTATCAATTTAACCTGGGCGCGCGCGTGGATTTCAGCGCGGGTTTTTACGCGCGACTGGAAGTAGAAGGCAAGGATCGATTCTATTTTTCCGACAGCCACGATCAGCAATCCGACAGCTACGAACTGGTCAATGCGACCCTGGGTTATAACCTCGCGCACTGGGATGTAACTCTGTGGGGACGCAATTTAACCGACCAGGACTACGCGGTGCGCGGTTTTTATTTCGGCAATGACCCGCGCAAATTTTACGCCGATGAGGCGTACTATCAATATGGCGAGCCGCGGGTGTTTGGGGCAACGGCGACATACAATTTTTAATGGATAAAAAAGTTGTGCCGAACTGATCAGCTTGGTCGGCGCAACTGTTGGACGTAACTAACCAAGGATCCACTGGAGGTAGATAATGCAACTTACTGCGGAAATCAGTATGTACCCTTTACAGGATAATTATATTGCGCCCATTGATGGTTTTATTGAGCGCCTGAATAGTTACGATCTGCGCGTGACGACTCACCCCACCTGTACCGTGGTGGTGGGCGAACATGGCCAGGTGATGGCCGCAATCGGCGATGCGATGCTGTGGAGCCACAACGCTCAGGGCAAAGCGGTTTTTGTTACCAAGTTTATTCACGACTATCAGGCCGTTTAATTAGTGGCTCTTATCCAGCAGGTAATCGCCCAGTTTGCCGACACCTCGGCATGGGAGCTGATAGCGGTTCTGTTGGCAATGGCCTATTTGTTGCTGGCACTGCGGGAAAATAGCCTGTGCTGGTACTGCGCATTTGCCAGCACCGCGATTTATACGGCGTTGTTCTGGCAGGTGAGTCTGCTGATGGAGTCCGCGCTGAATGTGTACTACATGGGTATGGCAGTTTACGGCTGGTACCAGTGGCGCCGCGGTGGGGTGTTACACCGCGGTGTGAAAATACGCGCCTGGCCAGTCAAAAACCATATAGCCGCAGGGGCGATGCTGCTGCTGGCCGCGTGGCTGTCAGGTATTTTCCTGACGGCATACACGTCTGCCGCCTGGCCCTATGTGGATTCCTTTGTCACCTGGGGCAGCGTACTGACCACCTGGATGGTGGCAAAAAAAGTTCTCGAAAACTGGTTGTACTGGATACTGATAGATAGCCTGGCGTTAATGTTATATATCGACCGGGGCCTGAACTTGACCGCATTGTTATTTTTCGCCTATCTGATTATTGTGGTGTTTGGCTATTTTTCCTGGCGCAAGCAGATGGAGTCACAGCATGCCGATCCCGGAGCGCGTACAGTCGGCGGTTGACACCTGGGTGCGCTGGTCTCTCCCGCTGCAATCTCCGCCGCGAGTGATCAAACCATTGGTCGGCGGCCTTACCAATCAAAGTTATCTGGTGAACGCAGACGGGCGTCGTCTGGTGCTGCGGGTGAACGCCCACAACAGCGCGGCACTGGGGATTGATCGCCATCGCGAGCAGACAATTCTGGCTGCCATAGCCGGGCAGGATTTTGTGCCGCTGGTGGTTTACTGCGCGCCGCACGAACAACTACTGGTAATGGAGTATGTCGAAGGCGCGCACTGGTCGGCCCACGAGTTGGCACAGAGCGCCGAAAAACGCACCGCGTTAATCGCACTACTTGAACGTATCCATCAATGTGCGGTCGCGGGGCCGATGTTTGATTACGCGACCCACGTGCGTCAGTACTGGCAACAGTTATGTGCCGGGCAGGCACCGGTACCCATGCAAACCTATCAACTGTACCGGGAGCTTGAGCCTCTGCTGGATAGCTTTCAAACAGATATTCGGCAAACTGTGCTGTGTCATCACGATTTAAGTCCCGCTAATATTGTCGAAGACGCGACGGGTCGTTTGCTGGTACTGGACTGGGAATTTGCGGGTTGCGGAGAGCCGTTAATGGATTTCGCCACGCTCGCCCAGGCCTGGGGTATGGTTGGTCTGGAGCGCGCTGACGCGGGTTCCGAAAGATGGCGTGTGGCCAATAAAATCACCCAGTTTCTGCATCAAATTTGGCCCCTGCTGGTCCCTGCTGGCCACTGCTCGGCTCGACCCTGATGCAAGCCTGTGGTGGTAAGCCCCGTGCCACCGCAAAGACAGTTGTTAATTGTTGTGTTTGCGGATTGAATAGTGGGGGTCGATGCGGGATAGAAGATAAAAACATGGGGTGCGTCCTACTTGGGACGGTACCCCGCGGAGAATAACGATAATGAGATCGCTACTATGGAACCACTAATATGGAACCGCTAAAAGGTATACGAATCGTCGAAGTGACTACTAATGCGTCCGGGCCATTGGCTTCGGGTCTGCTGGCCGATCAGGGTGCGGACGTCATTCGGCTGGAAACCCTGGGCAGTGGCGACCCATCCCGGCATGTGGGTGGTGTGCGTGGTGGTTTTACCGGCTACAACCTGTATCTAAATCGCAATAAGCGGTCGGTCGCGGTGGATTTAAAAAATCCGGCAATACGCCCGGCGCTGGAAGCTCTGATCAAAACTGCGGATGTATTTGTACAAAACTCTCGTCCCGGAGCGTTGGATCGTCACGGCTATGGGTACGCGGATTTGCATAAAATAAACCCAAAACTTATTTATGTGTCGATCTCCGGGTATGGCGCCGATGGTCCCGGATCTGAAAATAGAGTGTACGATCCGGTGATCCAGGCGGTTTCTGGGTTCGCGATCAACCAGGTGGATGCCGATGGCAATCCGCAACTGGTGAAAACCATCGTCAGCGATAAAATTGCAGCCTACACGGCGGCCCAGGCGATTTCCTCCGCGCTGTTCGCGCGGGAGCGCGGGCAGCTTCAGGGCCACCACCTGGAAGTTTCCATGCTCAACGCCAGCCTGAGTTTTCTGTGGGCGGACGTGTTCTGGAATGACAGTTTTGTCGGTGAAGAAGGAGTGCAGCGCAAACCCCTGTTAGCGGATTTTTATCGGATTATTAAAAGTGGTGACGGGTTTATCACCTGCATTGTAGTGGGGGACGAAGAATTTAAAGGTGCCTGTAGAGCGCTGGAGTGCGAATCTCTGCTCGACGATGAACGTTTTACGACGCTATCAGGACGGTTTGCTAACTACGGACCATTGCTGGAGGAATTTGAAAAAAGTGCGCTGCACTACCCCAGCGACGCCTTGATTGCGCGCCTTGATGCCGACGGCGTACCCTGTGCAAAAGTGAACAGCCGCGCACAGGTGTTCACTGATCCGCGGGTGGTGCATGGGGGCTGCATTATCGAATATGAGCATCCCGCCGCGGGCCGCCTACGGCAAGCCCGTCCGCCGGTTATTGTTGAGGGGAAGGCGGCGCGCGAACCTACGCCAGCGCCGGCGCTGGGTCAGCACACCGATGAGGTGCTTTTGTCAGTGGGATGTTCTGCTGCGGAAATTGCCACGTGGCGCGCGGCGGGAGTCATTGGTTAAAGCAAATCGAGCAAGCTGTCTGGCACCGCCGGTGTACGGTCGCCACAATGTACCGTTACATGACCGATCTTACGCCCCGGCCGGGGTGCTTTGCCGTAGTCGTGCAAATGTGCGCCCGATATCGCCAATACGGCTTGTGCCTCGGGCATGGAGCCGATCAGGTTAAGCATGGCGAAATGACCGCGTGCGAAGGTCTGTCCCAGGGGTTGGCCGGTGACCGCTCGCAGGTGGTTTTCGAACTGACTGGTTTCAGTCCCCTCTATGGTCCAGTGGCCCGAGTTGTGCACCCGCGGCGCAAATTCATTGGCCAGCAAGTTGTCGCCCACCTGAAAAAACTCCACCGCTATAACGCCGACGTAGCTAAGGGCATTGAGCAGTAGTGAGGTCTGCTGTTCGGCCCGCGTTTGCATGGGGTCATCAGTAGTATTTAATGTCTGGAACAGCACACCGTCGCGGTGAGTATTTTCCGCCAGGGGATAGAACAGTGTTTCGCCAGACTGACCTCTTACACCGACAGCGGATACTTCGCGCTCAAAGGCTATGAACGCCTCAAGTATGGCGGCACGCCCCGCCAGTTCCGACCAGGCATTTGTCACATCGATCTGATTGCGTAGTAACCATTGCCCCTTGCCGTCGTAGCCTGCGGTACGGGTTTTCAGGATGGCCGGCAAACCCAGGTGCGCTACGGCCTGGGTCAGGTCGTCCCGAGTCGCGACCGCCATGTAGTCAGCGGTGGAGATGCCTAATTGGCGGAACAGATTTTTTTCCACCAGTCGATCCTGCGCAGCCTGTAGAGCAGCGGGGGGCGGAAAGACAGGTATTTGCTGGGCGAGGAACGCGAGGCTGGTGGCGGGAACGTTCTCAAAGTCGAAGGTCACCACATCGACTTTCTGCGCCAATCGGGCGAGTGCATTCTGATCGTCGTAGGGCGCCACCAATAATTCACCGAGTGCTGCGGCGCAGGCATCCGGCGCGGGATCAAGAAACACAAATCGATGGCCCATGGGGTGTCCGGCCAGTGCCATCATACGGGCCAGCTGGCCACCGCCCAAAATGCCGATAATCACGTGATTCAGTCTCGCGGATCGGGTTTGGCCAGCACGGCAGCGGACTGCGCCTGGCGATATTCGTTTAACGCGTGGCGAATGGTGTCGTATTTGTTGGCCAAGATGGCCGCCGCCAACAGTGCGGCGTTGATAGCGCCCGCGCGCCCGATGGCCAGGGTACCTACCGGGATACCTGCGGGCATTTGTACGATGGAGAGCAGGGAATCAATGCCGTTCAGGACTTTCGATTGAATCGGCACGCCGAGGACTGGGAGTGCGGTTTTAGCGGCCGCCATACCCGGCAGGTGGGCTGCGCCACCGGCGCCGGCAATAATGACTTCGAGACCGCGCTCCGCGGCGGTTGCGGCATATGCAAACAGTTTGTCCGGGGTGCGGTGCGCAGACACCACTTCCACCTCGTGGGCGATGCCGAGTTGTTGGAGTACATCGGTGGTGTGTTTGAGCGTCTCCCAGTCCGAAGTAGACCCCATAATAACGCCAACTAATGCTTGCATAGCCTTTCTCCGTATCTCGCGCCTGGGGTCAATTCCAGGGATAGTGCCAAAAAAACTGATGTGTCCGCAGCTCGCATTGATCGTCCGCGTTGTTGACAGCGAGCCCTCCTGTATTCAGCGACGTCCCGGTGCAATGGCGCAGCCTTTTCGCGCTGCGTCGCTTGCAGGGCGGCGATGTTACAACGGCGCGCCAGCG